>CAIXSC010000118.1 GCA_903921945.1 uncultured Planctomycetaceae bacterium | reverse complement strand
TCTAGGTCGGCGACCAGGTCGTCGCCCTCGATCTCGCCTTTCTTGTACTTGTGAAGGATTTCGCGGATGGTTTCCCTGTCGACGTCGGAGAGGATGCGGCCGAAGATCTGCTCGATCTGGGTGGTGAGCGCCACAAACGAATTGAATACCAAGTCATCGATGGGCGAAGCGGTGGAGACGTTCACAAGCTTGTCGTTTTTCGCGCCGCCTCGCAGCACGTCATACTCGGATTCGCGTCCGCGAGTTCGAATCTCGTCCTCGCCATCGCCGCCATCGATCGAATCGAAACCGGTCGGCGTTCCATCGTCCGATCCGCCGTCGATGATGTCGGCGCCGGCCGCGCCCTGAATCACATCGTTGCCGGCGTCACCGAACAGCGTATCGTTGTCCGCATCGCCGATCACGGTGTCGTTACCGGCGCCGCCGTAGATGGTGTCAGGTGCTTCGCCGCCACGCAACACGTCGGCGCCATCGTCGCCTTGGATGCGGTCGGTGCCTAACTCGCCAATCAGCGAGTCATCGCCGGCTCCACCCACCAGTTGGTCATTGCCGGCATTTCCCCAGACGATGTCATTGCCGTCGCCACCATCGAGCGTATCGTCGGCGTCGTTGCCAAAGAGCGTGTCGTTGCCCGCCTCGCCGCGGAAGTAATCGACATTCAGGGTGCCTTGGATGGTGTCGTTGCCCGCGCCACCTTTGACAACTGGCAAATTGAAGAGGGCGACCGACTTTTTCGTTGGACTGACCAAGATGCGGAAATCGAAGGTGTTGTCCAGGGCGTTGCCGGAGATCGCCGCATTGTTCGCAAACAGCGACTCGATGCCATTCGTCTGGCTAAGCCACGTGTTAAGCACCAAGTCGGCCGGTGGCAAGGCGGTATCCACAACCTCGAATCGGTCAACCCCCAAACCGCCTTGGATCTCGTCAAACTCGGATTCAACACCGCGTGAACGGATAATGTCGTTGTCCGGGCCGCCGTCAATCCGGTCGCGGCGGGTGAGCGAGCGCCGATCGGTGCCGCCATCCAAAAGGTCGTCGTTGGGGCCGCCGAACAAATCGTCATCGCAAGACTCGCCGAAGATCTGATCGCTGCCAGCTTCGCCATAGACGTCGTCGTTACCGCCGCCACCATAGAGAATGTCGTTCTGTCCCTCGCCCCGCAGCGTATCGTCGCCCGACTGGCCGGCGAGCCAATCGGCCCCATCGCCACCCCAGACCTGATCGGCTCCCATGCCGCCATACAGGAAGTCGTCGCCGATATCGCCGTAGATGCTGTCGACTCCGCTTCCGCCCACCATCGTGTCGCTTCCGCCACCGCCACGAATGACATCGTTGCCAGCGCCGCCGAAGACGCAATCGCTGCTTTCCAGTCCGTCGATCAAGTCGTTGCCGGCCATACCCAGGATGAAATCACGGCCAGCGGTGCCCATGAGCGTATCGTTGCCGGCGGTGCCGATCTGGATTTGCGACACGGCGGTTAGCGCGAGGAAGCATGTCGTGACATCCGTGACCACGCCGTCGTCGTAAACCGCGATCCGCGCGGACTCGAAGTTCGCGGCGGCGAACGCGCCGCTCGGGAGCGACACATTCAAGGTCGCCTGGGCGGGCGCCCTCAAATAGCTCTGGAAGACCGCCAAATCCGCATCCGCCAAATCCTCGAATTGCTGGACGTTCAGCGAGATCATCACCTGGTCGGTACCTTGTCCGCCGTCATACGCCACAACCGGATAGGGGGCCGGACCATAGGCTAAACCAGGAGCCGCCGTGATATCGTCGTCGCCGTTCGCACCCAGCACTTGCGGGGTGTTCCTGGCCGGTGTCAGGCCAAGATGCAGTTCGCTCGCGGCCGCGGTGCCGCTCAGCGGGTATCCATTGCCGTTGTACTCGTCGATGCTGTTGCTGAAGTCCTCCGGGCCGCTGTTGAACTTCGAAAGGAAGACCGTGGAATCGCCAACGTTCAACATCACATCGAAATCGGTCGCGTCCAGTGTCCTGCCGTAGCCGCCACGAATCGAGTCGTCGACCGCTTCGTCGCCGGACACTTGAATCACGTCCGACCCCGTGCCCGCATCCAAATCGTCGACACCCGCCTTGCCGTTCAGCGTATCCTGGCCGGTGTAACCGCGAATCGCGTTGACATCGTTGTCGCCCGCCAAAGTGTCGTTGCCGGAGCCGCCGAGTAGATTCTCGATACTGCTGCTCGCTTGAGCCGGTCGGGGCGGAGCGGCGGCCTTCGCTCGACCATTACGCAGGGACGCGGTCAAGTCCGAATCGAACGCGATCGAGAAGCGGTTGGTTCCCGCCCCCGTCGCCGTGCCCAACTGCAGATCCACCGCCACGGGCGCCGTCCACGGGCGGTAGTCCAGCGTATCCGGCTTCAACTCCGGATTGCCGCCGCCTCCCAGGCTCTCCGAAAGCTGGAACGACGGTCCGATTTCGAACCAGTCTTGCGCCGAGTTGCCGCGAACATTCTCGGAATTGGCGAACGTGATCGATTTGCCGACTGGTTGGAAGGTCGCGCTGGCGGGGTCGCCCGGCTGAAGCCAAGTGTCCTCGAAATCGCACGGGTCAAGTGCCGACGGCGGTACCACCACGTCGGCCGTCGGCAAATTCCAAACCGTGCCCGTATCCTTGCCTGTCAAACGCCAGAAAGTGTCCAGCGCGGGACCTCTTACCGTGTCTCCCGCCGCGTTCGAAGCCAGCAGTGAATCGATGTTGTCGAACCGCGCTCCATCCGCCCATCCATCCTCGTAACCCCAGTATCCATCCACCAACGCCTGGCCTTCCAACCGCAGTTCCCGGCCGCTCAGGTACGCCGTGAAATCGACCGTGTCGACGCCCGCCCCGCCATCCAGCAAGCTTCCGACGCCGTACAGAATGGCGGCATCGGCGAACACGAACTTGTCCGTCCCGGCATGTCCATGCAACGTCATGTCATTGGTCATCCCGGACGACGTCAAGAATTGGTAAGTCTCGTCGCCTTGATTGCCCAAGATGGTCGCCACCGCCAACTCGTCACTCAGTCCTTGGAAATCCATGTTCACCGTGTCGCTGCCCGACCCCAATTCCAAGGTCAGTCGCTCAACCTGCGAATAGGTGACATCGACACCGGTGCC
>CAIXSC010000117.1 GCA_903921945.1 uncultured Planctomycetaceae bacterium | reverse complement strand
GCTCGCGACGGACAAGATGTCCGTCGTACAAAGGGGGCTTTCGCTGTTGGGCGGTTTGCGCGTGGAAGGGCCTTTCTTGTACGACGGACATCTTGTCCGTCGACGCTGGAGTGGACTCGCTTTGTGTCGGAAGTCCGCAAGACGTCGAGGTGCGGGTGGCTGTAAGAATTCGACAGGCTCGCGACGGACTCGCGAAAGGCTCGCGACAGGCTCACGACGGACAAGATGTCCGTCGTACAAAGGGGGCTTTCGCTGTTGGGCGGGTTGCGCGTGGAAGGGCCTTTCTTGTACGACGGACATCTTGTCCGTCGACGATCTTGGCGAACTACTTCTTTGGAAGATGCGGCGGGTAAGGCTTGGCTGCCTCCACGCCCTACAGCGGGAACCTTAAAGGTTGAACAGATCTCGCCTACTGCCATCCCGTGGTTTCGTCCATTCGTGATTGGAACCTTTCAATCCCCTTCCAATCGCTTTCCAATCGCTTTCTCCGTCAGTCGGCTCTAGCGCGAGTCCAAGGCCCCGTCCGCCAATAAGCATGACTTTCCCGACAAAGATTTGGGCAAGGCAATTCCGTATGGCGTGTACGATATCGACCTGAACGAGGCGTGGCTGTCGGTGGTCCCGCGAGCGACGCCAAATAGGTTGCTATCGCCTCGTGGTCCGACCGGCGGATGATGACCAATCATGACACTCGTTACCTGGCTGTGCTTCGCCGTTTGCACTGGCCATCATGACGCAAGGTAAAGCCGAACGGCGACGAGGCTCACACACGAAGACTCGGCGGCTTGGTCAAGTCGAAGCGTCCAACCCTCGCGATTCGTCAAGTTCGGTCGCTTCGAAGATGACAGCTGGGAAATGAACGCGCGGTGGAGGCGAACCACTCCGATCGACAGGTTGCCCTTGGTGTCAGGGCGCGCTTCGTCGGCCCTGCCGGACTCTTCGGCGCGCAGCCACACCAACAACTCTTCTTCGGGCACTCACCGTTTCTTCAAATCCGGCTGCGAGCATTCGCCGCCGTCACGACGGAGTCGGCGCCCTGGGCGTGAGCAGGCGCCCTGCGCTTCGCGTTCTTTCCAAGATCCTTGTTCAATCTTCATCTTTTAGGCAAGCAGGGGTACACGATGGCGAGCGACAACCAGCGGCGGCGACGTAAAAGGGAAATGGTTGCACCGCGGCAACTCAGCCGGTTCACGGGCGGCGAACGGCTCGAACGCCGCGAGGTGTTCAGTGGATTCTTCACTATGGCGGAACCGTATCTTCTGCCAACGCAGACGAATGTCGAGTTGCGTCCGATCGTCACCGTCGGTGACTCGGCGCCGAAAACCGGCGGCGGCACTTACAATATGGTCGGGATTCCCGACGGTATGGGTGCCTATGACAATGGCGATGGCACATTTACCGTGCTCATGAGCCACGAACTACAGTCCACCGCTGGTATTCCTCGCGCGCACGGCAGCGCTGGGGCGTTCGTGTCGAAGTGGACTCTGAATAAAGATGACTATAGCGTCGTCAGCGCCAGCGATTTGATTCAAACTGTGCAGTTGTACGACTCGGTCACCGATACGTTCCAGGCACAAACGACCGCTTTCAGTCGATTCTGTTCATCGGACCTCCCGCTGCCGTCCGCGTTCTTCAATGCGGCCACTGGGCTAGGTACAACTGAGCAGATATTCATGGCTGGCGAAGAAACGACCGAGGGCCGGTTATTCGGCACCGTGGTAAGCTCGGGAACCGCGTATGAACTCGATTTCCTCGGCAAGTTCGCCTGGGAAAACGCGGTCGCCAGCCCCTTCGCCCAAAACAAGACGATCGTGATGGGATTGGATGATTCGTCGCGGTCTTTCTCGTCGGAGGGCGCTACGACACCCAGCGAAGTGTACGTCTACGTCGGTCAGAAGCGCGCGACCGGGAATCCTGTCGAACGGGCTGGATTGTTGGGCGGCACCACATTTGGTGTCCGGGTTGGCCTGCCCGGCGCTTACGATGCCAATGAAGGAACGGTGGTCTCGGGCGAGCGGTTTGAATTGGCCAGCCTGGGCGATGTGAGCGAGCTGACGGCCGCCCAGCTCCAATCCAATTCCACCGCGAACACGATCACGCAGTTTCGACGCGTTGAAGACGGCCATTGGGATCCGCAACGGCCGAGTCGCTTCTATTTTCTTACCACCGATACGTTCGGCGGTTCGAGTCGTATGTGGGCACTCGACTTCGATGACATCACTCGCCCCGAACTTGGCGGCGTCATTTCCATTGTGATCGATGGTGCGGCAGCAACGAGCCCTGTGGAAATGATGGACAACATGACGGTCGCCTCGAACGGGACCATTGTGATTCAAGAGGACCCGGGTAACCAAGCGTATCTCGCCAAGATCTACACTTATTCTCCGGCTACCAATATTTTGACTCAAGCCGCACAGCACAATCCCGAATACTTCGTGAGTGGAGTCAATCCGGCAAAGTTCCTCACTCAGGATGAGGAAACATCCGGGGTGATCGATGTTTCGCATATTCTCGGGAAGGGCCACTTTATCGTCAACGTCCAGGCTCACAAGTCGATTCCCGGGGAACTTGTCGAACACGGGCAATTGCTGGTGATGAACATCGACAGCGCGACGCCATCCGTCGAGCTGATCGATGGCCTGCTTTCGGTCCAGGGAACTACAGGGAGCGATAGCATCCTGGTGTATGCCGCGGGTTCGACGGTGACCGCGCAAGTGAATGGCCGAAATCTAGGCACGTTCGCGAAATCGCTGGTGGAGCAGATTCGCGTGCGCGGATCGGCCGGAAACGATGTCATCAATGTGGTCTTGTCCCCGGTCGGCTATGCCGGATTCGGAGGCACGGGCAGGGACGTCATCTACGGCTCGCTTCGCGACGACGTGCTCTTTGGCGACGACGGCGACGACATGCTCTACGGCTACTCGGGCAACGACAAGCTCTTTGGCGGCAACGGCGCCGATTGGTTATGGGGCGGCGATGGCGACGATAGCCTGATGGGCGGCGCGGGGACCGACTACCTGTATGGTATGCAGGGCACGGACCGGCTTGATGGCGGCGACGGCGTCGATTGGCTGTTTGATGTGGGGATGCTTGACACCTACCTGAATGGCGAGTGGATTAACGGCCGCCGCCGCTCATGAGTTGACGTACCGGGAGGAACCGCGCGACCGCCTTTGATTGCGGCGGCGCGCGACCGGTCGTCCTTGCCTTGCCGGAATCTCGACCGGGACTCGGTACAGCCAGTGCCGCCTAACGCTTGAGCGTTGGCTTCTTATGGCAGTGCGCGCAGCCGATTCTCGCGCCTGCCGCGAACGCGATCGATGTGGAATCATGGCAGGTCTGGCATTCGATGACCACGCCAGCGTGTCCTTGCAATGGGTTGAGCGTGATATTGTCATTCGCCAACGGATTGGGTCGCCTGCCCTTCAGCATGGGGGCTTCCGTGCATGAATCGGGAAAGAAACGCGTGCTCTCCGTTGGGCCCCGCTCCGGCCAAGGCCAAGGCCTTCGAGTAATGGCAGGAGGCGCAAAGCACGGGGCGGTTTTCCCAGAGTCGAGTGTTGTAGCCGAAGATTCGTGCCTCGCCGAACTTCCGAGCCACGGCGCAAGCCGGCACGGCTTACGCCATGGGATTATCGAAGGCATGGCGCAGGTGTCCAACGGTCTTCTAAATAAGTAGCCGCTGGCGAAGTAACTCCGCCAGCGGCCGGATGCACCTTTGGTTTTTTGGCTTCCTGGCCAATGGTCCCTGTTGCCGTTCGCCTTTGAGCCTCTCGGCCCGTTTCCTTTATTGGCGGGCGCGGCCTTCGGCGTCGAAGACTCCCTCGAACAGCGCCGAACTGAGGTAGCGTTCGCCGGAGTCTGGCAGCACAACGACGATCGTTTTACCGGCGTTTTCCGGTCGTTTCGCGACACGCACCGCGACCGAGGCGGCGGCGCCGCAGGAAATACCGGCGAGGATACCTTCTTCCTGCATAAGCCGACGAGCGAAATGGATCGCCTCTTCATTGGAGATTTGCTCGATGTCATCCACCAGGGACAGATCGAGCACTCCCGGGACGAAGCCGGCGCCAATGCCCTGGATTTTGTGCGGCCCGGGCTTGAGCGGTTCGCCGTGGCGGGTTTGCGTGAGCACGGGGCTGGCGAGCGGTTCGACGGCGATCGACCGGACGGGCTTGCCTTTGATGTGTTTCAGGTAGCGGGTCACGCCGGTGATCGTTCCGCCGGTGCCAACTCCGGCGACGAAGATATCGATCGCGCCTTCGGTGTCGTCCCAGATTTCCGGACCGGTCGTCTGTTCATGGATCGCCGGATTCGCCGGATTCTTGAACTGTTGCAGCAGCACGAATTTTTCGGGGTCGGAGGCGGCGATCTCTTCGGCCTTCGCCACCGCGCCGCTCATGCCGCGCGGGCCTTCGGTCAGCACCAGTTTCGCGCCGTAGGCGACCAGCAGTTTCCGCCGCTCGATACTCATCGTTTCCGGCATGGTGAGCGTGAGCGGAATGCCGCGGGCGGCGGCCACAAACGCCAACGCGATGCCCGTATTGCCGCTCGTCGGTTCGACCAGTTCTTTGCCGGGGCCGAGCAACCCGCGTTTTTCGGCGTCCCAGATCATCGCCGCGCCGATCCGGCACTTGACCGAATAGGCCGGATTGCGGCCTTCGATCTTGGCGAGCACGGTGGCGGCGGCGCCGTCCGTGACACGGTTCAGCTTGACCAGAGGGGTGCGTCCGATCGTGAGCGAATTGTCCTGGAACCAGCGTGGCATGGGGGAACCTCCTGTCAAAGGGATCGGGTTGTCACAGGGGCAGGGAGTCGGCCTGTTTCGGCATCAAAAAAAGACGGCCAGTGGTCGAGTTCCGACGCACTGGCCTCCGGTTTACCGGTTAGCACACGAGCCTGTCACCCTAAACTGCGAGCGAAAAGCGAGTCGCAAGTATATCGGCAACAAGACGATCCGTTCAAGAACAGAATGACGGCCCCTATCCCTGCCGCGTTCCGCCCTCCCGCCTGCCGACGGCCATCGATATCATGACACGCAAGGCGGACGGCGGCGTATTGTTTCGCATCTTTTCGGGAAAGCACCACGTGGCGACCGCGACTCGCTTCCAACAGTGGACGGATGAAGACCTGTCCGTAACGGTTCAACAACACATTCTCTCGCAGCAGAAACGGTTTCCCGGGGCGACGGGCGAGTTTTCCTGGCTGCTCTCCGGGGTCACGCTGGCCACCAAGATGATCGCCGCCAAGGTGCGGCGGGCCGGCCTGACCGATATCCTGGGCGAGCACGGCGCGGTGAACGTGCAGGGTGAAACCCAACAAAAGCTGGACGTCTTCGCCAACAACGCGCTGCTGCACTGCCTGCGATTTCGCCAGTCGATCGGCGTTGTCGCTTCCGAGGAAAACGAAGAGCCGCTCACGCTGAATTTTCTTTCGCCCGACGCGAAATACGCGGTGATTTTCGATCCGCTCGACGGCTCTTCCAACATCGACGTTAACGTCAGCGTGGGCACGATTTTCTCCGTGGTGAAGCGGCCGGATGACGCGGACGCCGCCGACGATCCGGTCCGCTGGATTCTTCAGCCCGGCAGTCGCCAAGTGGCCGCCGGCTACGTCGTCTACGGTTCCTCCACGATGATGGTCTACACCGTCGGCAACGGCGTTCACGGGTTCACTCTCGATCCGTCGATCGGGGCCTACATTTTGAGCCAGGAGAATATCCGCGTGCCTCGTCAAGGCGCGTTGTACTCGGTGAACGAAGCGTATCGCGACCACTTCCCGCCGCCCTACCGCGGCTATCTCGAGCGGCTGCGGCTGGGGCAGGCCGGCAAACCTTACGGTTCGCGGTACATCGGCTCGCTGGTCGCCGACGTGCACCGCACGCTGCTCAAAGGCGGCGTCTTCCTCTACCCGCCGACCGCCAGCCATCCCAATGGAAAGCTGCGGTTGCTCTACGAGGCCAATCCGATCGCGTTTATCGTCGAACAGGCGGGTGGCGGCGCCATTGACGGCCGCCAACGAGTGCTCGACATCCAACCCGAAAGCGTTCATCAACGCACGCCGCTCGTCGTGGGCGGCGCCGGTGAAATCGAACTGTTCATGGACATGCGCCGGGAAATGGGATTGGAATGAGCGAGCCGCATTCGCCACAAACGGGGCCCGACTTTTCCCGCAACGGCGGACTCTTGCCTGCGATCGCGCAGGACGCCGTGACGGGACAAGTGTTGATGTTGGCGTGGATGAACGTCGAGTCCTACGCGGAAACGGTGCGCACGGGCCGCGCGGTCTACTTCAGCCGCAGTCGCCAGCGACTGTGGCGGAAGGGAGAGGAAAGCGGCCACTGGCAAACTGTCCGCGAGATCCTCGTCGATTGCGATGCGGACACGATTTTGTTGAAGGTGGAACAAACCGGCGCGGCGTGCCACGAAGGATACGCGACCTGTTTCTTTCGCGCTGTCGCGCCGGACGGTCTGAGGATCGTCGAAAACCGGCTCGTCGATCCCGCGGTGGCCTACGGCGGAAAACACCACAAGCCGCCGAGCTAGCGAACTCGAAATCGCGTGCATGCGATCGTGGCCGGCGGCTGCCAACCTCGCACGGAGGGCCTTTCCATGGCTGAGCTCGCAGTTTCCAATTCGCCTGTCCACGATGGACTTGAATCGTTGTTCACCCCCAAGTCCGTCGTGCTGATCGGCGGGAGCCGCGACCCGGATTCGATGGGCGGCACCTTGCTGCGGAACGTGTGCGATTCTTTCCAGGGCAGGTTGTACCTGGTACATCCCCATGTCGAAACGCTCGCCGGCCGCCGAGTCTTTAAAACGGTCGCGGAAATCCCCGAGCCGATTGAACTGGCGATCATCGCCGTGCCGGCGGCGGCGGTCGAGTCGACCGTCGAACAATGTCTGGCGAAACGCGCCCGAGCCATCGTGTTGATCACGGCGGGATTCGCCGAGCTGAACGTCGCCGGGCGCGATGCCGAAGCCCGACTGCTGCGACGTGTCGCGGAACGCGGCGCGCGATTGCTCGGACCAAACTGCCTCGGCGTTCTCAATAACGATCCCGCGGCTTCGCTCAACGCCACCTTTAGCCACGGTCAGCCGCCCGTTGGCGATATCGGAGTTTGCACGCAAAGCGGCGCGCTCGGGTTCGTCTTCCCGGACTACATGCGTCACTGGAACCTGGGCGTCTCCCAACTGGTGTCGCTGGGCAACAAAGCGGATGTCGGCGAAAACGATGTGCTGGCTTATTGGTCGAGGACCGGTGGCCCGCGAGCGATCCAGATTTATCTCGAATCGTTTCAGGATCCACGCGGTTTCCTGGCGGCCGTCCGGCCACTCGCCCGACGCCGGCCGGTCGCCGTGTTGCTGGGCGGCCGGACGGCTGCCGGTAGCCGCGCGGCTGGTAGCCACACGGCGGCGCTGGCGAGCCCCGACGCCCTGGCCCGCGGCTTGGTGCGGCAAGCGGGCGGGATCCTCGTGGAAAGCATGGTGGAATTGTTCGATGTCACGGCGCTGGTCGCCATGCAGCCATTGCCGAAGGGGCGGCGAGTGGCGGTGCTCACGAACGCGGGCGGGCCGGGTGTGCTGTGCGCCGACGCGCTCGAAGCCCACGGCCTATCGGTCCCCGGATTCTCCACCGCATTGCAATCCCGGCTCCGTACGCTCGCTCCGCCCCAGGCCGCCGTCGCGAACCCAGTCGATCTGATCGGCTCGACATCGCCCGAACTGTATGCCGCAACGCTCCGCGAACTCCTCGCTTCCGACGAGATCGACCAGATTGCCGTGCTCTACGTGCCACGCCTGCCCAACTCGTCCGGCCCGATCGCCACGGCGATTCGCACGACGGTCGAAGGCGATCTAGTGACAGGAACATCGGTGGCGGCAAGAACGGTGGCGGCAAGAACGGGTTCGGGAAAAACGGTGGCGGCCGTGTTTATGGAAGCGAGCGGCGCGCCGGCGGAACTACGGACTCCGACGGGCGGCATTCCGGCGTTCGCATTCCCCGAGAACGCCGCCCAGGCGCTTGCCGCCGCCACTCGTTACGCCGAGTGGCAGGCTGCCGAACGGCTCGAGGTGGGCGAAGCCAGCGACACGACCCGCCTGGGTGGAACGAGCGAGTCGAGTTCGACGAGCGATTCGGGGGGAATGAGCGAGTCGAGCGGAAAATCGCTGGCGCGCGGCGCGGTCGAGCGAATCGGAAAACCGGCTCGCTCGTTGGTCGCCGACCGGTTCGCGAGGCATTTGCTGCGGATCGGGCCGCGACAGCCGCTCGCCCGGCTTCAGGCCGGCGTCGATGGTTGGCTGCCGCCGCCGGCCGTTCAATCCGTGTTGCGCGAGGCGGGCTTGGCAATTCCCAACTGGGGATTCGCCACCACGGAGGACGAGGCGTTGGCGGCGGCCGAAGCGATCGGCTGGCCAGTGGTCGTGAAGGCGGTCGCGGACAGCGTGTTGCACAAGGCGCGAGCGGGCGGCGTGGTGGTCGACGTGCGGACGCCAACCGAGTTTCGAAGCGCCTTTCGTCGAGTGCGGCAATTGGCGCCAGACGTGCGGGGTGTGTTCCTTCAAGCGTTCGTGCCGGGCGGCCGCGAGCTGTTTGCGGGCTTGCGTCGCGATCCCCGTTTCGGACTGGTGCTGGGCTGTGGACGCGGCGGCACGGATGTCGAACGCACTCGCCGAGTCGCTTTCCGAACGCTCCCGGCAACGAAGCACGATCTTCGATCGCTGATCCAAGATGCCGAACTCGACGATTGGCTGGGCGAATGGCTGAGCGCATCGCCGGATCACTCGACGGCCGGAGAGGGTTCGTCACCGCCGATCGATCCGCCCGCTGTGCAATGGGTCGAGACACTAGCCCGCATTGCCGCCTTGGGCGAATCATTCGTGGAATTGCTCGAAGCCGACTTCAATCCCGTGTCGTTCCGACCGGGGCAAGCGCCGATGGTGCTCGACGCCCGCATCCGACTACGACCTGCGGATGCAACCGACAAAAGCTAGGCGACGCCCAATTGCTCTGGATGAATTGGGCGGAATTCGCCACCGCGGCGCCGATCGGGGGGCAAACCCGGCCGTCGCCTACGGCTCGGCGGTTAACGAGGGCGGCGGTAAACGTAGCAGTGAGATCTCTTCGTTTACCGACAAGCCGAAGGCGCAGGCAGGGCCGCAAAGCGGAATTCGCCACCGCGGCGCCGATCGGGGGCAAACCCGGCCGTCGCCTACGGCTCGGCGGTTAACGAGGGCGGCGGTAAACGTAGCAGTGAGATCTCTTCGTTG
>CAIXSC010000116.1 GCA_903921945.1 uncultured Planctomycetaceae bacterium | reverse complement strand
GGCCAGATCGTCACGATCACCGACTTCCAGGGAGTGGTACGGCGGTTCGAATTCAACACCGCGGGCGGAGTTGGCGCCGGGAATGTGGCCGTCAATCTGACGTCCGGGGACGCGGCGGATCTGGTCGCCAGCAAGTTGGCGTCCGCGATCAACAGCGCGAGCGGTTTCAATCGCGCTTTCGCGACGGCCGCCGGCAATTTGGTGACGCTGACGGGCGACCGCATGGTCTCGCTCAGTTCGGGAATTGTCGGATTGCGGACGCTTGGCAAGACGATTTTTGTGAACAAGACGGCGGGGCCGAACGCGGATGGCTCGCTGGCCCGGCCGTTCAACAACATTGCTTCGTCGTCGGTGCCCAACGCGTTTGGCGCGACGTTGCCGGGCGACATTGTCCGGATCGTGGGGAACGGCGGCTCGGACAACAATTTCGCGACGCCCCGCGACAATTTCGCGTATGAAATCGGCTTCGGAAGTTTACCCAACCAGTTGCTGACCGACGGCACGACCATGGAAGTGCCCAAGGGGGTGACGGTAATGGTGGACGCCGGCGCGATTTTCAAATTGCGGGCGGCGCGCATCGCGGTCGGCAGTTCGACGTTGGGCGTGGATCGTAGCGGCACGGCGCTCCAGGTGCTGGGAACACCCGAGCGGAATGTCGTTTTCACTTCGTGGCTGGACGAGAATTTCGGCCGGGACACCTTCACGCCGACGACCTTTGGCGGCAAGGGAGACTGGGGCGGCATCGTCTTCCAGAACGACCTGGACAAGGCGAAGGGGCAAGAAGACTACGAGAGCCGGGCGATCTTCCTGAATTACGTGAATAACGCCGACTTCCGTTTCGGCGGCGGTGTCGTCAACATCGACTCGGTCGGCGCGGTGGTGCAGCCGATTCAGATGGTCGAGTCCAGGCCGTCGGTCACCTTCAATCGCATTTCGAGCAGTGCCGATTCGGCGATGTCGGCGGATCCGGACAGCTTCCGCGAGACGCAGTTCAACACGCCTGATTTCCAATTGTCCGGGGCGTTCACGCCGGAGTACGGCCGAGTGGGGCCGGAGATTCGCGGCAACCGCTTGTCGGACAACTCGATCAACGGCCTGTTCGTCCGCATTGCCACGCCGAACGGCGCGGCGACCAAAGTGTTGTCGACGCAGGGGCGGTTCGACGACACGGACATTGTCCACTACATTCCCGAAAACTTGACGATCCGGGGCACGCCGGGCGGGCCGATCCAGGACGCGACGGTGTTGCCGGTCAACCTGATCACCCTGACGCCGATTTCGGCCGGATCGTTGCCCGCCGGTTCCTATTCCTATCGTTTCACGCTCGTCGATGTGAACGGCTACGAGGCTCCGGCTTCGGCGGAGACGGCGACCGCCACGCTGACGACGACGGGCGGAGTGCGGCTCAACAATCTGCCGGCGACTCCGGCGGGCTATGTCGGGCGCCGGATTTACCGCAGCAATGACGGTGGCGCGACGTTCCAGTTGGCCGTATCGATCAACGCCACCGATCTCACATTCTTCGACAGCGGTCGAACGGTCGGCGGCGCGCTGGACCTCGGCGTGACCGCGCGGAATCGCCCGCGGCTGGATGCTCGCTTGGCGATCGATCCGGGAACCGTCGTGAAGTTGGAAGGCTCGCGGATCGAGGTGAGCTTCGGCGGCCAATTGATCGCGGAAGGCTTGGACGGCCAGCCTGTGATCTTCACGTCGAAGCTGGATGACCGCTACGGAGCTGGCGGCACGTTCGATACGAACAACGACAACGCGGCGGGAACCGGCGAACGCGTGCCCGCGCCGGGCGACTGGGGTGGCCTTTACATTGGCCACACCAGCCGCGGAAACATCGACCGCTCGTTGATTGCTTACGGCGGCGGCATCACGAAATTGGAAGGCACCTTTGGCGCGTTCAACGCGGTCGAGGTTCAGCAGGGCGACTTGCGTCTGACCAACAGTGTGCTGGAAGGCAATGCGGGCGGTATTGGCGGCCAAGGGCCCTCGACGCGTTTAGGTCGCTTGGATCACACGGCCACGGTAGTGTTCGTGCGGGGCGCTCAGCCAACCATCGTCAACAACATTTTCCGCAACAACGACAGCGTGCTACCGCAGGCCGGTTTCGCCACCCATCCCGCGATCTCGATCGACGTGAGTTCGCTGAATTCGCTAAACGAGACCGATCCGGGCCGGGAATCCGGCACGATTGCCCTATTCGATCAGTTCGAGACGAATAACGGACCGCTCTTGCGATTGAATCGTTTGGCTCGGAACGGCATCAACGGGTTGCTCGTGCGGGGCGGCCAGTTGGCGACGGAAGGGGTTTGGGACGACACGGACATCGTGCATGTGTTGGCGGGCACCGTGACCGTCGGCAATCTGCATACGCTGGGCGGGTTGCGGCTCCAGAGCAGTTCGACGGAAAGCTTGGTGGTCAAAGTCCAAGGGGGAGGCTTCACCGCCACGGGCACGCCGCTCGATATCACCGACCGCATTGGCGGTTCGCTGTACGTGGTTGGCCAGCCAGGCCATCCGGTCGTGCTCACGTCGTTCAATGACGATTCGATCGGCGCCGGCCTGCAGCCGGACAACACGCCCCAAACGGACACGAACAATAACGGGTTCGCCACGATTCCGCGTCCGAGCGATTGGCGGAGCATTTTGCTCGACCAAAACAGCAACGATCGGAACGTCGAGATCATCATGGAGGTGGAGACGCCGAGCGCGGACGCGCCGGGCACGAATGCTTCGCCGCAAACGGCCCAAGTGCTCGGCTCGCTCGCTCAGAGCATTCAAGCTGGCGACGAGAACCTGCGGCTTGGTTTCCAAATTCACGGATTCCTGAACGATCCGCGGGACGTCGACGTCTACAGCTTCACGGGCTACGCCGGCACCGAAGTGTGGCTCGACATCGACCGCACCAATCAGGGTTTGGATTCGGTCATTGAACTCTTGAACGCCGACGGCTTCGTCGTGGCCCGCTCGAATGATTCGACCGCGGAGCAACAAGACGGGACGCTTTTATTCCGCGGCGAGGGAGTGCCCTCGCAGTTTGTGAATAGCCTGGTGAAGTCGCCGGCCAACCAGCGTGACTTCGGCACCTTGAATCCACGGGATGCCGGCATGCGGGTGGTGTTGCCGGGAACGATCGGCACCCAATCCACGTACCATTTCCGATTGCGTAGTCGCGGCGACAATCTGGATCGGCTGGATGGCGGGGAAACGAAGGGCAATTACATCGTTGAATTGCGGATGCGGGAAACGGATGAAATGCCCGGGTCCACCGTGCGTTACGCCGACATTCGCTATGCCACGATCGGTGTCGAAGCGTACGGCTTGCCGGCCCATTCGCCGTTGGCGGGCGAAGTCACGGAGGATTCCGAGATCGGTGCGGGGCCCGAGGCGTTCAACGACACCATCGATCCGCTCGGCGCGCCGGGTTCGGGTTCGCAATTCATTGGTAACGTGCTGGCCCAGGATCGGTCCACCCTGTCGATTGGCGGTTCGCTGACCGGAACGGGCGATGTGGACTTCTATCAGTTCCGGGTCAGCTACACGTCGACTTCCGGAATCGCCGGGCCGCAACTGTATGTGCCGATGGTGTTCGATGTCGACTATGCGGATGGATTCACGCGACCGAATTCAAGCGTGGCGGTTTACCAGCGCAACGTCGTACCGTTCATCGGCCAAGTGGACGAATTGGTGTTGATCGGTCGCGACTCGAACGTGGCGGAGGATCGGGCGCGTCCGTTTTCCGGCTCGGACCTTGACGATTTATCCCGCGGATCGGGCGGAAGCCAAGATCCGTACATTGGCGTGGTCGACCTGCCGTCGTCGTCAACGCCGTATTACGTCGCGGTGCATCACAACCAACAGATGCCGTCGGAATTGACGCAGTTCACCTCAGCCAACTCGGCCTTCCCCTTGGTGCGTTTGGAACCCGTAAATTCGGTGCGCCGGATCGCGGACGACCGGATCGGCACCACCGGCGGCACAACCGCCGATCCGCCTGTGGTTCCGACTCTGCTCGACCCCAGTTTCACGGGCGGCTTTGGCAATCTGTGGAGCGTGACGAGTTACGAACCGTCGGCGAATCCCGAGGGGCACGGTCTCAATCCGACCATCGACGGCACGCGGGCCAACGGCTTGGGGCAGGTCTACGACAACGAAGGAAACGATTCCATCGCGACCGCCCAGGTGCTCGACGGCGCCGAATGGGGCTTGGTATTCGATGCTTCCATTGGCGACCGAGTGGTCAACACGTCGGTGCTGGTACCCCACCTCACGGTGAACGGCCGCGGCGACGGCACTTCGGATTTCTTCCGGTTTAACGTCCCGACCGACGGCGCCCAGGTGGTGCTTGACATCGATGGCGGAAGCGACGGCCAGCCAGGCACGATCAACACGCGACTGCGACTGTACGATGCCACAGGCGCGCTGATCGCTGAGAACGATGATGCGTCGACCACGTTTGGATCGGCGGGGTCCAGCAGCGTGGAGGACGCCTACCTCGACTCGAATGGGTTGTTCTTGCTGGCGGGCGACTACATCGTGGAGGTGTTGCAGTCGAACGGCTCGGCGCCTTCGCCGGGGCAGGAGTACACCCTGCAGGTTTCCGTAGACAACCATCCGCTCGGCCCTGTTTCGTCGGGTGGCGGCCAAAGCTTCGCGTTCCGTAACCCCTTGGGTGGCATCGACACGGGCGCGTTTTTCCCGACCTCCTACGTGCTGCCGTCCAACTCGTTCAGTCTCGCAGGGTACTCGGCGGATGACCAGCCGATGCTCTATTTCACGTACTTCCTGGAGACGAGCTCGTTTGGCGACGCGTTCCGGGTGTACGCGAACGACGGCACCACGCGGGTATTGTTGGCATCCAGTGTGGCTTCGGAATACACGATCGGGGACGTGCGCGAGCTGTTCGATCAAAGCTTTGTCGCGAATCAGAACTGGCGCCAAGCACGCGTCGATTTGGGCCGCTTCGCGGGCGTCGCGAACATCACTCTGGAATTCGAATTCGAGGTCGATGGGTTCAACGACGACGACGCCACGGTCGATGGCGCGTTCGTGGACGATGTGATTATCGGTTTCGCCGAGCGTGGCGAGATGGTGACGCGGCCGGCCACAGCGCGGGCGGGAACTGGCGATTTCGTCAACAATCCCATTACGTCCGAGGCGCCTCCGGGCGAAATCGCCTCGGGCGCCTATCAATTGGAAATGCGGATTGGAACGACTTACGCAAGCGGCCAATTGGCGTCGCCCAATACGGCGCGTCTGGACCTCAGCTTCGACACCAACGATCGGCTCTCCGATCAGCTGACGATGCGGGTGCCGGCCGGGTCGGCGATCGGGGATGGCGAGACATTCGCGATTGGCGATGGCATCGCGGAATTGACCTTCGAGTTCGACGCGGACGGCATTTCGAATCCCGACAACGTCGCCGTTCCATTCGACACCATGGACTCCGCCGCGACCATCGCGGCCCGGATCCGCGATCTGGTCAACAGTCCGTCGGTGCGCGGCGTGCTTTCGATCCAAGCGGCTTCCGCGGACGGTACCGTGGCGGCGGGCGTGGAACGCGACGAGCGTGTGAATCTCTTCGGCAACGCGATGCTGCGCACTGCGACGGGGTCGTCACTGCAAGCGGTTCGCAATGCCTACTTTGGCGATACGAACGTCTATCGCGACCAAGGCCAACTGCTGATCCAGTCGAACTTCATCACCGACTCGCGCGATTGGGGCGTGCAGATCGACGCGGGCACCCGCGACACGGCGCCGGGTCGCGCGATGCCGTACATGCAGTCGCATCAAGGTCCGGTGCGGAAATTCCCGGCGCTCAATAACCGCGCCGATGGTTCCACAGGTTCCGGCGGCATTGTGCCGGGCGCTGTGGTGCAGAACAACGTGATTTACGGCGAAGGATTGGGCGGCGTCCACATCAGCGGCGACGTTCCACCCGTGGAGATTTCCATCCGCGATCCGGACATCATTGATGTCTGTCCCGCGCCCGATGGCACGGTGAACGGAACGACGGCTGGCGACCGCTATCGGGACGGCGAGCAATTCATTTTGCAGTTCGGCGATCGCACGTTGACCTTTGAATTCGAGGAGGTGGCGGGCGGCGCGACGACGGTTGCGTGCTTTGGCAGCGGCACGTCTGGCGGCAACGGCTACGGGGCGAACAACATCCCGGTCTTTTTCCGTCAGACGGTCAGTTCGGTTCCGGGATACAGCGTCGGCGAAATGGCCGGCGCCATCGCCTCGGCGATTTCCTCCGCCTGGTTCGCTGGCAACGGGACGACCTACCGGTTGGGATTGATCACCATCGAACAGAGCCGCGCGATTGGCGGCGGTGGTGGTGGTGGCGGGGGCGGCGGTGGAACCCAAGCCGTTTACGTGAGCAATGTCTCGAACTGGGACAACGATGGGATGATCCTCGAGGGCAGCTACATGCGCCGCCTTCCGATCGGTCAAGCCCCGGTGCCGTTTGTCCGCGTGGTGAACAACACCATTCTCGGCGACAACGGCAACGCCGGTTTCAACCCGCAGCCGAACCTCGAGTCGAACGACACGCTTGATCTCGCGATCGACACCAAGCAGGGCCGGCAGATGAAGCCGGACGCCTATATCAGCACCACGACACTGACGACGAGCACGGCAATCGGCGACAATCCGTTCTACCGCCTCGACCCCTCGCTGGATGTCGATTTTTACAAGTTCCAATTGAACGTTGGCGATCGCGTGACCATCGACATCGACACGGTGGTCGGTGCCAACTCGCTGAACTCGTATCTACGGCTGTTCGACGAGGTCGGTCGGGAAGTGGCCGTCAGCGATAACGATTTGGCCCCGGGCGAAGTCGGTGGCGGCACGGATTCGTTCATTGCGTTTACCGCCACCAAAGGCGGCACCTACTACGTCGCGGTGAGCGGCCAGGGCAACCAGACCTACGACGCGAAGACGTTGAGCGGCCGGACTCGCTCCACGACTAGCGGCGACTACACGATCACCGTCGACGTCTCGGCGCCTCGCACCGCCTACATCGACGTGAATGCGGTCGCGTTCGCGACCGGCTCGGGCTTTGAACTGACGGACGTCGCGGGCAATGTCGTGGTGTTCCGGTTCGGCACCGCGGGTCCCGGCGAAGTGCTTGTGGCGAACGGATTCAATCGTCGCCAGGACCAAGCCACCGCTATCCGCGACGCCATTATTGGAGTTGGATCCAGCCGTTTGGATAACGTTCAGAACATTCCCAATGGTGTCTTTGGGTTGGCAAACCCCAATATTCCCGTCACCGCCCGTGCGTATGGCGGCGGAGACGGCCGTGGACCGGCTGGATCCACCAGAGACAGCCGGGGCCCCACTGGCTTCAATTTCCAAGCGAACTCGTCGCCGCACTACGTGGAGATCAGCAACGTTGCCAGCATTCGCTCTTTGGGAGCCCCGACGGGGCCATCGGGCGGCGATAACGGCAACAACTACATCCAGCAGACGGGCGTTTATTCCACCGAGCGGGTTTCGCCCACGTTGATCAACAACATCCTGGCGAATCTTGATCGTGGTTATGTCAATGTTTCGGTGGGCGATGACTTCTCGGCCTTGCTGTTCGGCAACTCGTCGGTCGTGGCGGGTACCGCGTTCCAGAACAACCGCGGCTCGAACACGAACGTTTCGGGGGCCGGGATCGACTTTAACATCCTGCTCTCGGGCACCGAAGCGTTCCTCGACAACCCCGGCGACCGCAACTACTACCCGCAGGTGCCGTCGCGTGTCATTGACAGCTCGGTGAATGTGCTCGAAGACCGCGATGACTTCGCGACTCGCGTCAAGGCCCCGCTCGGGCTGCCCGCGTCGCCAATCTACGCGCCGTCGCTGGACGCGGTGGGCGCGAAACGCATTGACAATCCCAACGTGTCGTCGCCGCAAGGCTTGGGTGACAACGTGTTCAAGGACCGTGGCGCCTTGGATGTCGCCGATTTCGTGACACCCACCGCCGAACTGCTCTCGCCACGCGACAACGATTCGCTGGGCATCGATGGCGACCCTGCCGCGACGGTCGTGCAATTGGCCGACGGCGTGTACAGCCAATTCACCGTGCAGATCACCGACCAGTTCGGAGCGGACAATCCGTTCCCGGGCACAGGGGCGAATGACGGCACGATTCAGACGATGCCGGTGCAGGTCGACGAAGGCGGACTCCAACTGACGCTGAACGGACCCGCTGTCACGTTGTTCGAGGACGGCCGGTTCCTGCGGGAAGGATTCGATTACACGTTCCGCTACGACCCGATCACCGACAAGATCATCCTTACGCCGCTCGCCGGTATCTGGCCCGACGGACGCGTGTACGAAATCCGGCTGAACAACCGCGATCGGTTCGTGATCGACGCCCCTAACGGCGGCTCGATCACCGACGGCGCGACATTCACCATCTCCGACCGCACCGGCGCGAAGATCAACTTCGAATTCGATAGCGGCTACCGCCTGCAAGTGCCGCAGACGTTGAACCTGCTGGTGCCGGTCGCCGGCGCGGGAACCGGCGGTATCAGCGATGGCCAGAAGTTCTCGATCAATGACGGCAAACAGTCGGTCACGTTCGAGTTCGATGCCAACGGATTGACGACGACCGGCAACCGCCGCATCCCGTTCGTGGCGGGCGATACCCAAGACAG
>CAIXSC010000115.1 GCA_903921945.1 uncultured Planctomycetaceae bacterium | reverse complement strand
GTGGCAAAAAAAACGTCGTCCAAAGTTGCCAGTGCCAAAGTTATTGGGGCGCTAGGTTCGGCAGAACCGATCGCGAGCATCGATCGGGGCGTAAAGTCCGGGAACACCAACGGTTCGAAGCGGTCCCATGGGCCTGGCAGCTCGGATCGCGGTGGCCGCGGTCCCAAGGCGGATCGAACCGAGAAGCCGAATCGCGACGCGGTGCCCGAGAAACGGCGAACCAGCGAAGGCAAGTCACGAGCGACCGCACCGACAATCGGGACGCGCAATGGCGAGGTTGCTCGGCAGATCCAGGATGCCAACGAGCAGCGCGAGCGGCAGCGCGACTTGTCCCAACCGCTGATTCGCAGTGTGGGAACCGATGCGACGCCGACCGAAGCGGTTCGCGACCGGGTCGTTTTGTTGGTGCGTGATCCCTACTGGTTGCAAGCGAGTTGGGAGATCACGCGGCAAAGCGTGCAGCGCGCTCAGGCGGCGATGGCCGAGCAGTGGCATTCGGCTCGGCCGATTCTCCGTGTTTTCGAAGTCGAGAACGCGGGCATGACCAGTTCGGCTGAGCGGTTGGTGCGGGAGATCGCGATCCACGGCGGCGTCCACAACTGGTACATCGACGTGCAAAATCCGCCGCGTGGTTTTCGCGTGGAGATCGGCTACTTGTCCACGCTCGGCAAGTTTTTCGCGATCGCCCGTAGCAACATTGTTTCGACGCCGCGTCCCGGATCGGCCGATTCGCTGGACGAGAACTGGTCGGACGTCGAGGAAAACTACGAGCGGATTTTCGCGCAGAGCGGTGGATACAGCGAGGAGACGAACAGCCACGAATTGCAGGAGGCGTTCGAGGAGCGGTTGCAGCGGCCGATCGGACCTCCGCTGGCCTCGCGATTCGGGGTTGGCGCCGAGCGGATTTTGCGGCGAAAACGCGACTTCCAATTTGATGTCGATGCCGAAATGGTTGTCCACGGGCAAACGAAGCCCGACGCGCATGTGACATTATCCGGTGAACCGGTGAAACTGCGGGCCGACGGGTCGTTCGCCGTGCGAATGGCGATGCCGGATAAACGGCAAGTGATTCCCGTGGTTGCGAGTAGCCGCGACGGCGTCGAGCAGCGGACCATCGTCATCGCGGTGGAACGCAACACGAAGGTGATGGAACCGATGATCCGCGAATCGAACGAGTGATTTTCGCGGCTTGTGGCTCGGAGAGTGCGTTGCTAAGCTACCTCCGTTGGATGCTTGCATCTAACGAGCATTCCTCTGCCATGTTCGTGCTGCCGACGCAGATTTCCGGGGAGCCGATAAGAGTCCGCAAGGGGACCGAATTGAGGTTGGTGTCGCTGTATAGCCTACGCTCCGGCCGCTTGCGGCCTTCGACCGTTGGATCACAAGCCCACTAGCCTAGGTTCCCACCTTTCTCTGCGGGCTCCCATAAACTCGTCGCCACGGCATTGCGGTGGAGGAGTGCTTTTTCATGCGCAGTAGGCTGAGGAATTGGCCGCCGCCTGTTGTCGAAGCTTGTTATTCAGGGGATGGATCGGCATGAATCCGCTGGCCGAGACACCGCCCGAACCGTTGGCGGATAATCTCGAAGCGAAACGCGACGCACTCTTGGAATTGCTGCGGCAATATCCGAGTTGCGCCGTGGCCTACTCCGGCGGAGTGGACAGCGCCGTCATGGCGCAAGCCGCCTTCATCGCGTTGGGAGAGCGTGCCGTCGCGGTAACCGGGGTCAGCGCCAGTTTGGCGGACGGCGAGTTGGCGGCGGCCGCGGAACTTGCTGGGCGGATCGGCATTCGCCACGTCGTTTTGGCCACTCGGGAGTTCGCTCAGCCCGCGTACGTGCGAAACGCAAGCGATCGCTGCTACCACTGCAAAACCGAACTCTACTCGCTGCTGGAGCAATGGGCGCCCGCGAACGGTTTCGCGGTGCTCCTGAACGGTGTTAACGTCGAGGATCTGGGCGACTACCGTCCCGGTCTGCGGGCAGCCAACGAGCATCAGGTTCGCAGTCCGTTGGCCGATTGCGGTCTGACGAAGGCCGACATTCGTGCGCTCGCCGCTGCCTGGGGCCTACCCGTTTGGGACAAACCGGCTAGCCCATGCTTGTCCAGCCGCGTGGCTTACGGCGAGGAAGTGACGCCGGCGCGATTGGCGATGATCGACCGCGGCGAGCGATTTTTGCGGTCTCGAGGATTGCCGATTGTCCGAGTGAGGTACCATCGCGGCGACGTGGCGCGGATCGAGGCGCCGGTCGAAGAGTTACCGCGATTGGTCGCCAGTCCGCTTCGAGAAGAGCTCGTGAACGAACTGTTGTCAGCCGGCTTCAAGTTTGTCTCGCTTGACTTGGTCGGGTTTCGTTCAGGCAGCCTGAATGTGCTCATCCCCACGCTTCGTCAAGACTCGGCTCCCGTGCTGGTCTCGTTATCGCCGCCCGCTCCCTCGCCGCTGGAGCGATCTATGAATGGCCAGACCGAGGACCACCGTGGCGCATCACGTCTAGCGTCATTTGCCAGCCAGCACGACGGCCGGGGCGACGGCGGGGACGCAGGCACGTGCGGCAGTCAGGGTGATGGAAAGAGCGATGGTCGGGGCGGTGCCTCTGGCAGGGGGTGAGCGATGGCAAGCGACCCGACGGACGATCCGGACTCCGCATCCGAGGCGGACGGTGTTGAGCAACCGTGGGTGGGTGGCCGTGATCTCTCAGGGATCGAACTAGGCGATTACCATGTGGGCCATCGGCTGGGCCGGGGTGGCATGGCGGAGGTGTACGTCGCCGAGCAGCGTTCGCTGGGGCGGCGAGTGGCGCT
>CAIXSC010000114.1 GCA_903921945.1 uncultured Planctomycetaceae bacterium | reverse complement strand
GGCATGGTCGTCGAACGCCAACTTGCCCGCGAAGCTGTTGTGATAGGCGAGCAGGATGGCGGCGACCAGCACGATCCACGGATTCCAGGCGGCGACGCGGCTACGACGGGCGGCGCGACCGCCCTCCGCCGCGCCCTCGGCCTTTTCACTCGCTCCCAATCCCCCGCTAGTGGCCATACCCCACCCCGCCGTGATTTTTTCCCGCAGACAACTTGACGCCTGGCCGATTGTGCCGATAATCCAGGCAAGCTTGCAACTCGATTGCAAATAGCCACGAGATGTTATTGACAGTCATAGCCATTTCAAAGGGGTGTGCGAATGAAGACCGGTTTGAAGCGACTGCTGCGGGATAAGCGGGGCCAGGGGATGGTCGAGTACGGGATTCTGGTGGGCGGCATCGCGCTGATCGCGCTGGCAGCCGTCGCGATTTTAGGCCACAAGACGAACGATTTGATCGCCACGGTGGCGGCCGCCTTGCCGGGTGCGCACGCCGATGACAACGGAACGATTGTCAGCGGCAAGCTGGTGAACACGACGAGCGTGGACGGTGCGATTCGCCTGGACGCCACGTCGCCAGGTACGATCGAGGGCAATGTCGGTATTCCAGGAATCACGGGTTTGGTCGCCGAACCGGACTAGTCTGATTCGTTGGCGGTGGCGTTCGATCGTCGCCGCCCGTTCGAGTTCGCCTGAGGTGCTTGAGGACGGTCGATTTCGCGTTTCGGTTCCCCTGTTCGGACTCTCCTGCGGATAGGGGAACCGATTCGTGTTTTGGGAGGCGTTGTGGTGGACGCGTGGTCCGCGAGCGTGTCGGAGTGTCCGGCGACTACGTCCTCCTGGGCAATCTGGGCGATTTGTGGCGCGGTGGCGTGGGCCGCGATCATCGACTGGCGGCGACGGGAGATCCCGCACGCGGCTTGCCTGGCGGTGTTGCTCTGCGGCGTCGGGTTGTGGTTCGAGCGGGGGGATGTTTGGCCGTGGAGACTGCTCGAGGGGGTTCTCGGCGGCCTGCTCGCGGCCGGCATCGTGGGGCTGCTGTACTATCTCGGTGGCGTCGCGGGCGGCGATGTGAAGTTGCTGGTCGCTCTGGGGTTGGGACTGGGACTGGCGATCGGCGAAGTGCTGCTCTGGACGGCGTTGTTCGGGGCCTTGTTGGCGGCGGTGGCGGCGGGTCGAAAGCAGCGTGATTTCGCCTACGGTCCCGCGATCTTGGCAGCGGTGCTCATGTACGCGGTCGCGCCGAACGCCTTGTGGCGTTTGGCGATGTGGCAAGTCTGACGCGTGCCAGACGGGCTTCGTCGAACGGCTCGACGAAAATCTTCTGACGATCATAATGCAAGGGCACTCCGCTTGCGGACCGATACCACATTCGGGGTCCGCCGCCTTGCGGGCCGGCAGTTTGGGAGTTGCCACTGATGAGAAACCGCACGACCACCTCGCGGGGTCCGAGCGTCTTCGTGATGCTCGGCCTGGGGTTGTTCGCGCTGGTGGCGGGCGGTGGCGGATTGGCTGGATTATTGTACGCCACCGGCTATTTCTCGTTGAATTCGCCAATCGCTGGCCCGTCGGCCGTGGATCGTTCGGGGCAGATCGCCTATCCGGCTTTGGCCCGTTCGGTGACAGCCTACGCGACGCTCACTCGCGATGACCTGCTCCAGCCGGCGACGCGCGAACTGAATGTGATCTGGATTCCCCAGACGGTGACCAGGCCCGAAATGCTGCGCGATCTGTCATTGATCGTGGGCCGGGTTTTGTCGCGGGACAAGCCCGCGGGGATGATTTTAACGGAGGCGGATTTTCTTCCCAAAGGCACGCGGCCCGGGTTGGTCGCGGGGATTCCCGCGGGTCAGCGAGCCATATCGGTGAAGGCCGGCGCGGTGGCCGGCCTGCAATTGCTGAAGCGCGGCGACCGGTTTGACATACTCAGCGCGTCGCCGGCTGACGAAGAGGCGGAGCCGGCTGAACCGCAGGCGGCCGCCCTGCAAGGCGGTTTGGAACCGCAACCGCTGGTGCTCGGCACGCTCGCAACGCGCAGCGGCGTGCGGTTGCTGGTCCGCGCGGGCCAGATGATTGCGGACGGGTCGACGACTGGCGAGAACACGGTGGCGATCCAGCCGGAGGAAGTCGCGCCGCTGACGGCGGCGCTGGCGGCGAGCCGCCAGTTGTTCAGTGTCGCTCGTTCGGGCCGGCCGGAAGAGACGCACATCGACGAGGACACGGGCCCGGATTTGACCGGCATGGTGGCGGTTCCAGCTTCCGTTGCCGCGTTGCCGGCGCTCACGAAGCTGCGTCCCGATCACCTCGCCGATCCGGCCAGCGGCCTGCCGAAGTTGTTTCACTTCGCGCCCGAGAAACTCGACCCGGCCTGGCTGCGCGAACCGAAGCAGTTGATCGGCCGCGTGTTGGCGGTCGACGTGGGCCCGGGCCACCTGTTCACCGAAGGCGATTTTCTGCCCGAGGGAACGGCGGAAGGGGTCGCGGGCGGTGTGCCGGCGGGCAAGCTGGCGCTCCTTGTCGCGGCCGATCGGATTCCCGGCATTTCCGAGCTGCGGCGTGGCGACCGATTCGATCTGCTGGCGGCGATGCCCGTCGATCTGCGTCGGGAGTTGCCGCAACTGCGGCTGGGGCTGGGCCAGGAAACGATCACGGGCCGCGAACGGCTGGTCGGGAGCCTGCAGCGCCGCGCCACGATTCAAGTGCTGGCGGAGGATGCGACGCTGGTCGCCGGAAGCGAAGCGGGCGATCGCCGCACGATCGCGGTCGCGCCGCAGGAGGTGGTCCCTGTGACGAAAGCGATCTCGCTGGGGATCGAAGTCGTCTGCGTCGCCCGTTCCGGCCAGCCCGCGGACGGCACGGCGCCCCGGATCCAGGTGGATCGTTCGCCGGTCGAGCAGCTTCAAGTCATCGAACAGATCACTGGCCGCCGTCGCGAGCTGGAAGTGTTCGCCACGGGCGAATGGCCTGCGGCGGATGCGGGCTTGGATACAATGCGGTCGCCGGCTCGGCCTTCCACCGACCGGCCCGCGCCCAGTCGACCGGCTCCGTCCCCTTAGCCGCCGCCGGCGAGTCGCGGCGTTGCCTCTCGCGAAAGTCGTACGATGGCGTCTTCGGAATCTAGCGGCAGTCCGCTTGTGCTGGTGGTCGAATCCGGACTTGGGCTCGCCGAGGAGGTCGAGAGCGGATTGCGTCGGCTGGCGGGTTCCCGTGTTCGTTGTCGATCGACGCGGGAGTTTCACAGCGCGGTCGAGCTTGCGCGGCAATTGCAGCCGGACGGCTGCGTGTTGGAATTGACCGACGATTTGCCGCGGCTGCGGTCGCTCGCGGCCGAGCTGCAGGCGGTGGCGCCGCGAATGAAGCTGGTCGCCGCGTTCCGATCCGAGGACTTCCCGCCGGAGACTTCGGAAAGCGCGTTGATGATCCAGGCGATCCGCGCGGGCATTCAGGATTTTCTGCGTCGGCCGATTGCGTTGCAGGACTTGTCCGAGCTCTTCGAACGGATCGCGCGGCAACGGGTGGCGGCGGCCGCGACGCTCGGCGCGCTCGTATCGTTCGTGAGCAACAAGGGAGGCGTCGGCAAGTCGACGATGGCGGTCAACGCGGCGGTGGGTGTCGCGATGCGGCGGCCCGAGCGGGTGTTGTTGGTCGATTGCTCGATCCAGATGGGAGTCTGCGCCACGTTGCTCGATTTGCGTCCCGCCACGACGTTGCACGACGCGTTGCGGCAACGCGATCGGCTGGATGAAACGTTGTTACGACAGCTCGCCGCGCCGCACGAAAGCGGCCTCGATCTGCTCGCCGCGCCAGCCACGGCCGCTCAAGCGGCGGAGATCGACGCCGCGTTCATTTCCCAATTGCTGACGCTCGCGCGCCGCACCTACGACATTGTGATTGTCGACACGTTTCCGCTCTTGGACGGCATCGTGATGGCGGCCCTGGATCTCAGCACCCGCGCGTACGTGGTGTTGGAGAACGTCGTGCCGACGCTGATCGGCGGCGCCGCTTTCATTCAGTTGTTGAAGCAGCTGGGGTTCGGCCCCGACGTCGTCCGAGTGGTGCTGAACCAGTACACAACGGCGGCCGGCAATCCGTCGCTGGCGGACACCGAGCGGCGGTTGGAGCTGCCGATCGATTTCGTCATTCCGGCCCATCGCAAAATCCAGTCAGCCGCGAATCTCGGCCGGCCCTTCATTCTTTCCGCCAGCCGCTGGTGGCAGCCGGGCAAAGGCATGTTGCCGCTGGTGACTGACATCGACAGCCTGCGCGCGGCCGGCGAACGCGAGGCCTCGGCGTCTGTCGGCTCGTCTTCGCCCACCGACCGGTCGGCGGCGCCCCGCGAATGGTCACGGACCGGCAGTTCGCCGAGTTCGAATCCGGGAACGACGGTGAACTCGCAATCCGGGCCGAACAACGCCCCGCGATCAACCGACGCCGACTTCGGGGAGGACAGTTAGCAGTGGCCACGACACCGCCTTCCGACGATCCCCGCGCGCTGTTGTCGCGAAGCCAATTCCAGTTGCCTTCGGAGCGGCTACGCGATTCCAAAGAGGCCCGCGACGCGGACGGCCCGCGGGCGGTAACGCGGACCGCCGCGCGGACGGCGGCACGAACAGCGGCTTCCGTCCCGTCGAACCCCGGAACGCTCGATGCCGCCGACTACGAAGCGGTGAAGGGCGCGTTGCATGAACGATTGCTCAACGAGCTTGACGGCCGCAATTTGCTCGGGGCGAGCGAAGAGAACTTGTCGATCGCGGTTCGCGAGTTTGTCGCGCGGGTGCTCGCGGAGGGCGATGTCGCGCTCAACGAGGCGGAACGCGGCCGGATCGGCGACGAATTGCTGGAAGAGACGCTGGGTGTCGGGCCGCTCGCCACCTTGATGCTCGATCCGGCGGTCAGCGACATCTTGGTGAACCGGTTCGACAAGGTTTATGTCGAACGATTCGGGCGGCTGGAAAAGACCTCGGTCCGGTTTCGCGACAACGATCATTTGGTGCGGATCATCCAGCGGATCGCGGCGCGAGTGGGCCGGCGGATCGACGAGTCGTCGCCGATGGTCGACGCGCGGTTGGCGGACGGCAGCCGCGTCAACGCGACCTTGCCGCCCGTGTCGCTCGATGGTCCCACGCTCTCGATACGCCGGTTTGGGAAACGCCGCTTGCGGCGCGACGAGTTGTTGCGGCTCGGCATGTTCTCGCCTGAAATCATGGCGTTCCTTGACTGCATTGTCCGCGCGCGGAAGAACGTCCTGGTTTCGGGCGGCACGGGAGCGGGCAAGTCGACATTCCTCGGAGCGATCGCGGAGGCGATTCCGCCGGGTGAACGGATCGTGACGATCGAGGACGCGGCCGAATTGATTCTGGACCAGGAACATGTGGTCCGCATGGAGACCCGGCCGGCGAACGCGGAAGGCCATGGCCGGATCATGGCGCGGGACTTGGTCATCAACGCGTTGCGGATGCGTCCCGACCGAATCATCGTCGGCGAAGTGCGCAGCGGCGAAGCGATCGACATGCTGCAGGCGATGAACACCGGTCACGACGGCGGCCTGACCACGATTCACGCCAACAGCCCGCGGGACGCCCTCGCGCGGCTCGAAACCATGGTGCTCATGGCGGGCATGGAATTGCCGTCGCGGGCGATTCGCGAACAGATTGGCTCG
The DNA here is from genome assembly GCA_903921945.1 of uncultured Planctomycetaceae bacterium. Lineage (GTDB taxonomy): Bacteria > Planctomycetota > Planctomycetia > Pirellulales > Pirellulaceae > CAIXSC01. The sequence continues at coordinate 8,005 of CAIXSC010000114.1, read as the reverse complement.
GCGCTGCACTTTGTCGTGCATGTGCGGCGGTTCGAAGACGGCGTGCGCCGCGTCGATAGCATCGCCGAGCTGAGCGGGATTGAGGGGCTGACGATCCAGTTGCAGGACATTTTCCGCTTCGAGCGGCAGGGGCGGCGAGGACGGTTGATCGAGGGCCGGTTCGCCGCGACCGGGGTGGTGCCGCGGGTCGTGGGGGAACTGCGGGAACGGGGCATCGACGTGCCGATGTCGTGGTTCCAACGTAACGGGGAATCGACGCGTGCCTGATTGGCGGTGGATCGCGGGACCCGTGTTGCTCGGCGGCCTCGGGCTGGCGATCGGCTGGTTGCTGCGCGCCGCCCGGACCCGGCGGATCGCCCGCGACCGCTTGCTTCCGCGGGTTGAGAAACCTGTTGCGCCGCGGATCCGTCCGTTCGCGCCACGACAACGCTGGGTGCCGTGGGTGGTCGGCGGCGTTGTCGGTCTGCTGGGCTGGTTGTTCGCCCCGTTTCCCTGGATCTACACGGCGGCGCTCGCCTCGGTGGCCGGCCTCTGCGCGTGGCAGGCCGACATCATCCTTCAACAGCGGCGGCATGCGCGGATTGAAAGCCAACTTGCCGACGCCATCGATTTGATGATCGCGGCGGTGCGGGTCGGCGCCTCGCCCCAGGCGGCGCTCGAAAGCTACCTCGCCGAGGCTCGTCCGCCACTGCGGCCGCAAATCGAAGACCTGCTCGCCAGGATCCGGTTGGGCGACAACCCGGCCGACGCCTTCGAATCGCTTGCGCGTCGCGTGCCGCTGGAGACCTTCCGCCTGTTCGCCACAGCAATGACCGTGAATCTGCAGGTTGGTGGCGGTTTGGCGGAAACACTGGCGACGGTGGGGCGCACGGTTCGCGACCGCATGGAAATCGGCCGGCGCATCCAGGCGGTCACTGCCCAGGCCCGGGCGTCGGTCGCCGTGATGCTGGCGGTCAGCTACTTTATCGCGCTCCTCATGTGGCGGAACGATCCCGATCGGATGCTCGGGTTTCTCGGATCGACGATCGGGCAGTATGTTGTCGCCGCCGCGCTCGTTGCCCAGGGACTGGGCATTGTCTGGGTCGCGAACCTCGTCCGGCCAAAGTTTTGAAATCGTATGCGTATCGTCGCCGCGCTCGCATCATTCGCCCTGCTCGCCGCCTGCGTCGCGTCGGCGCTGGCGGCGCGTTGGCTGTGGCGGCGGGGCCGCGTCCGCGCGCGACTGCTCGCGACGGTGGACGATCCGTTTCAACTGCCGGCCGACGAATCACGGGGCTGGCTGTCGCGCTGGCTGTATTTGGCCGGTTTTCGCCGGTCCTGGGCGCCAGCCGCGTTTATCGCGGCGACGGCGGCGGGCTTGACCGTGGGCAGTGGGTTCGCGGCGCTCATGTTCGGGCTCGGCGCGGTCGGGCAATTCGCCGCGATCTTGCGTTTGGTCCCCGGCAACGTCGGCGAAGTGTTCCTGCCGATCGCGTATGGTTCGCCATGGATGTCGGCGATTGTGCTGACACTCGTCCCGACCTTGGTGGTGCGTCAGGCGCGGCGGCGGCGTGTCGGCGAGGTGGAACAGGACTTGCCGCTGGCGCTCGACCTGCTGGCGACGTTGGCCCAATCCGGCCTTGGCTATGACTCGGCGCTGGAACAACTGCTGCGCACCATTCCACCCGAGCGGGCGCTTGCGCAAGAGTTCCGCGCGTTCCAGGTCGACTTGCTGGCGGGCCGAGGGCGGATCGCGGCGCTGCGTCGGCTGTCGCGTCGAGTGGAAGTGCCATGGTTCGGGATTTTTATCTCGGCGATTGCGCAGGCCGAGCAACTTGGGAGCGGCTTGGCGGAAATCCTCCGCATCCAAGCCGAGGACTTGCGGCAGCGGCGCCGCGAACGCGCGATGGCGTTCGCGATGACGATCCCGATCAAGCTGCTCTTTCCACTCGTGGTCTGCTTCCTGCCGGCGATCTTCGTCTTCTCGATCGGGCCGGCGTTCTACCAAATCGCGCAGACGATCGACACGCTGCTCGCCCCGTACCGTTAACCCGAAAGACCGAAAAGCCGAGAACCCGAAAGCCGCAAACCCGAGTTCCCACAAACCCACTCGTACTGGATGTCAAGTTGTGTCGGCCAGGAAGGCCAAGTGATCGCATTTGAACCACAACCGGCCTGATTTGTTGTTCGAATGCCATCGCGGCGGCGGGTCGGACTGCGAGGTTTTCAAATACCTCCAGAGTCTCGACTACGTCGATGGCGAACCCGTTTTAGGCCAGTTTGCCGCGGTGGCTGTTCGGATTGGGAGTTAGCCTTACTCTTGGGAGCCTGTTTCATAAGCGAATTGATAGAACGCAAGCGGCAGCACTCTGGGCTCAGCAGTGTCATTCGTGCCAGTCGTTGATCGCTCCGCCGACTCTGAACGAGCTGTAACGCCGTTCATTGCCCTCAAGCCGAAGTCGCTGGCTCGGCCACAAGTTGCACTCCCGGTCGCTCTCAATTCGATTATCGTTGCGAAACGGGACAAGAACGGTTCACAGCGTTGCCTGGGAGGGCGTTAGCCTGTCGGGAGCAATTGGAAGCGGGCGAACGCATCGTCCCAGCGACGCGGATCCTCAGGTTCGAATTGCTCGACCGCAAAGCTGTCGCGAATCGCTTCCCGAGCCTCGGCGATCGAGCCAACATCGCCGCTAGCGACCGCCTGCATCATCAGATTGCCGATAGCGGTCGCTTCGATCGGGCCAGCGACCACGCGGCGGTTGCAGGCGTCGGCCGTCATTTGGCACAGCAGGCGGTTCTGGGTGCCTCCACCCACAATGTGGATCGTGTGAAGCCGGCCGCCGACAAGTTGTTCCAGCCAACCCAAAACCACGCGATAGCGGAACGCCAAGCTTTCGAGCGCCGTGCGGATCACCTCGCCGGGCGATTGTGGAACCGGTTCGCCAGTGGACTGGCACAATGCTTGGATCGAAGCAACCATGTCGGCCGGCGCGACCAAGCTGGGATGATCGGGCGCGATGAGCGAACGCAGCGGCGGGGCCTGCTGCGCCATCCCGATCAACCGGGGCCAATCGAAATCGTTTCCGCCCCGCTTCCACACACGGCGGCATTCTTGCACCAGCCACAAGCCAGCGATGTTTTTTAGCAGCCGAGTCGTGCCGCCCACGCCGCCCTCATTGGTGAAATTCAGCGATCGGCACAGGTCGTTGATCACCGGCCGCGGCGACTCGACGCCCATCAACGACCAAGTACCGCTGCTGATGTAACACCAGTCGGGTTGGGCTCCTGGCCGGCTAGCGGCGGGGACCGCCATGACAGCGCTCGCCGTGTCGTGCGTGCCCGGCAAAACCACGTTGACCTTTCCCAAGCCAGTGGCCTGCGCCACCTCGGGCCGCAGTAAGCCAAGATTGACGCCCGGATAGGCGATCGGTCCAAGAATCCGCTCGGGGAGTCCCAGCCGTTCGAACAGCGACCGAGCCCAAGTGCCAGTGACCGGATTGAGGAATTGGGTGGTGGAGGCGTTCGAGTACTCGTTCACTTTCTCGCCGCTCAGCAGCCAGTGGAACAAATCGGGAATCATCAGGAACGATTCCGCCATTTCCAGCAACGGCGAGTTGGCGAACTTCATCGCGGCCAATTGGTACAGCGTATTGAATTCCATGAACTGCAGGCCGGTCGCCGCGAAGATCTCCTCGCGGCTGGCCAGCGGAAACACACGGTCGTAAATGCCGGCCGTCCGACGATCGCGGTACGTCGACGGATTGCCCAGCAGTTCGTCGTTGCGGCCGAGCAGCCCAAAATCGACTCCCCAGGTGTCCACACCCACGCTGGCGATGCGGCCGCCAAACCGAGAAGCACTCGCTCGCAATCCGTCCTGAACCTCAGACCACAGTCCCAGCAGATTCCAATACAGGCGGTCGCCGATCGCCACACCGCCGTTCTCGAAGCGATGCGTTTCCTCCAGCGTCAATTTGCGGCCGTCGAATTGGCCCGCGACCACCCGACCACTCGACGCGCCTAGGTCCACCGCCAGGTACGTTCTTCCGTTCATTCTCGCCGCTCCCGCGCCGCGCACCGTTCTTTGGAACCAAAACCATTACCGAAGCCGCAACCGCAACCGCCGCAGCGGCCGTCGATCGCGCCACTCGGCAACCAGAGCCAATCGCCACCTTGCTATCCCTACCGCGCCCTGGCACCGTCTTGTTCGCCACGGTCGCTGCGTGTTCCCATGGCAGACACGCGGATCGAGACAATCTGTGTACCACGAAGCACACCAAGAGCACGAAAGAGCACGAGGATATCAGAGAACCAAGCGTTGGAGGCCCTCTTTGAGTTTAGTCACGTTAAAGTTCATCCATCATCCGATCTGCAACCCAGCCAATTTCACGTTCGTCAACCGTGGGGCCTCGTGACTGTCCCTGATTTTCCCCGACACTTTTCCATTCCACCATCCGCCGGTTTTCGCTCGGGATGTCCATTCGGTAGCGACAATCCAGTCGTACGTCCTCGTATCATGCCGGCAGTGTGGGTTGGAGTTGAATCGCGATCTGGATGCGGCTCCGATCATGAGCAAGGCAAGGTTCATGAGCCGATTCGAGCCGTCCCGGCCCGCGGTGACGGTGAACCTCGATCGCACCGCCGATCACGCGATTCGAGAGTTCCTCGCATTCGGTCTTCGTGCTGTTCGTGTCCTTCGCGGTTGCTATCGCTGAGTTCCGCGACAAAGCGCACGCTGGCCCGCCATCGCCGCCGCACCATCGCGGGCCGCGGCCGTCAACTCCGACTGCCGCGTATCGCCGCTCACTCCGATGGCCGACGGCAGGAGCGACGCCGACCGCCCATGGTTCACGCCTGCTCGGATCGCGGACGCCGCGAGTTTCCGCGGAAGACGCGAGTTTCCGTGGAAGACGCGAGTCGCGGGCTTGGGTCGCAAGCCCGCGACGGTATCGCGTGCTTAACGTCGGCAGCGGGAGTGCCGTAGCGGGAGCCATGCACCATTGTGGGCGCTGGACGCGACGCATTGCTGGATGAAATGCATGCCGTCGACGCCGTCGTGGACGTTGGGGTAGACGGTGTTCACGCGTTCGAATGGCTGGGCGGTGGCGCGGAGCACCATGGCATCGTAGGCCGACCGATAGACATTGGCGAACGCCTCGAAAAACGCTTCCGGGTGGCCGCTCGGGAGCCGGCAAGCGGCCTTTCCCGAGTCGTTCATAAACGGCGCGTTTGGATCGCGGGTATAGAGGCGATGGGGCTGGCCGTTAGCGCGAACGATCATCACGTTCGGCTCTTCCTGCCGCCACTGCAACGCGCCCTTGGTGCCGTCGATTTCAATGAACAGATCGTTCTCGCGGCCATGGCTGATTTGCGACGCGGTCACCGTTCCCAAGGCGCCGTTGTCGAAGCGGATCACGGCCGTGCCGTAATCGTCGAGCGCCCGGCCGGACTCGAACGTCTTCAGGTGCGCGCTGACATCGGCTGGAATCAGGCCGGTCATGTAGCGTGCCAAGTTGTACGCATGGGTCGCGATATCGCCGAAGCATCCCGCCGCGCCGCTCTTCGCGGGATCGGTCCGCCACGACGCCTGCTTCTGTTCGCTCAGCTCCAACCGCGTGCGCAACCAACCTTGGATGTAGCAGGTGCGGATCGCGTTGATCTCGCCCAGTTCGCCGTTGAGGATCATCTCCCGAGCTTGCCGCACTAACGGGTAGCCCGTGTAGTTGTGGGTGAGCGCGAAGACGACATTCGATTGATCCACCACATTGGCGAGCTCTTCGGCTTGCGCCAGGTCGAACGCCATCGGCTTGTCGCAGACGACATTGATGCCCGCCTGGACCGCCGCTCGGGCGATTTCCACGTGCGTATGGTTGGGCGTGGTGACCGAGATGAAGTCGATCCGCTGATCAGGCGGCAACGCGGATTCCTGCTCGATCAATTCCTGGTAGGAACCGTAGGCGCGAGCGGTCGGAATGTCGTAATCGGGCGCCGAAGCTTTGGCCTTTTCCGGGTTCGAGGACAACGCACCCGCGACCAAGGCGGCCCGGTTGTCCAGCACCGCGGCCGTCGCGTGAACGCGGCCAATGAAGGCCCCCTGGCCGCCGCCCACAAGCCCCATCCGCAACTTTCGATTCAATGCTCCATTGGTGGCCATCGAGAGAATTTCTCCGGAAATGCATGCCAGAATGCGACGTGGAACGTGAAGAGCCGCGAGTGTACCGGACCGCCCGCGACGGCTCAACCGCCAGCCGCTGGACGCGAACGGGCGGCGCCGCCGTATTGCACCAGCGATACCATCACCAGGATGCCGAGCATGGCGGCGACTTGGGACTGCGAAATCGGCTCGCCATCCATCCAGCCCCAGACAACCGCGCCAAGCGGCACGACATTGGTCGTCATGCCGGCGAACAGCGGACCGTGGCGCCGCACCAGATGGTTGAAAATGTAGGTCGCGACGCCCGTGCCGACCACGCCGAGCACCGCCAGCGACCAGAACGCGATTCGCCATGGGGTCTCGGCGGATGCCGGCGCGACGGCGGCCGGGCCAGGCATCGTCCAGGCGAACGGGGCGAGCACCCCGGCGGTCAGAACAAAGGAAACACCCGTGAGCAGCACCGAAGCGACATGCGTGAGCCATTTGCGGATGACCGTGTTGGCGGCGGCATAGCCCAACGGCACGGTCAACGCGAGGGCGAGTTGGTTGAGCGGCACCGAGCGTTGCAATCCGTCCAGCATGAGCACGGCGAGGCAACCGAGCGCGCCGAGCACTCCCAGGCCCTGGCGCCACGTGGGACGCGACCGGAGCAGCGCCAGCGAAAAGGCGATCGTCAGCAGTGGCACGAAGCTGACCATCAGCGCCATGAAAGCGCTGCCTTGCCGATTGATGATCCAGGGCTGGATGTAGTACGGCCACGCACAACCGGCGGCGACCACAATGCCCATCGCGGCCCAGTCGGAACGGCGGAGCGACCACTGGCGGTCGCGCGCCAGCCAAATCACGGCAAGGATCGCGGCCCCGCCGACCACGCGGCCGAAAGCCACTTCAGCCGGCGAAAACACGATCGCCGCTTTCTTCATCAGCAGAAAGCTGACGCTCCACACCAGGCAGACAAAGGCGAATTGTAGGTACGGCATCCGCGCCTCGAAGTTGGAAATCGCAACGACGCATTCTGACCGGAAAGATCCTCGCTGGCGAGACTCCCACCGTTCACGCCGATGGCTCGGGGTCGCGGCTCGTTGGCCTTGATGGGATTCGCCACTGGCTGGCGACGCGTTGAGACTGTTCCGGACGTATGGCCGCCTGGGCGGCAACTGTCCGGTCACGCGGTCACGCGGTCACGCGGTTACGCGGTCACGCGGTGACGCGGCGACGCGGTGACGCAGCCACACAGCAGCGCAGTGACGATCGGTTCGAAAACTGATCTTGACCCTCCTAGGCCCGATCTGTATTCCCCTTTTCTTCTCTCGCACGATTGTTCCGGTTCGCAATTGGAGAGCCCGTTCGGTGGGAACTAATGTCGCCCGATCAACCAGTATTCAGGCATCTCGTATGAGGAGCCGCGCCGTGAAACCGAGCGCAACGCAATGGATGGGGTGCTTCACGCTGTGCAGCGCCCTGCTGGCATCAACCGCCTGGGCGGGACCGCCGCCCCTGGCCATGAGGACGCTTACGCTCGCAGCGGTGGTCGGCCAAGCCGATGACGCGGCCGTCAAACGCCGCGACTCCGACCAATGGCTGCAGCGAGCGCGTCAGGCCATGAAGGAAGGAAAGCTGGAGCTTGCCCAGGACTACTTGGTGCGGGCCGAGAAGACGGGCGCGGTGTACGAAAGCATCTTCGCTCGTTTTGTCGACACGCCGGAAAAGGTCCGGCGCGACCTGGACGCGATGCGAAAGACGGGCCCAGGCGGGCCTGGCACCGCGAGCGGCCCAGGCGCTGTAGGCGGCCCTGGCACTGCGAGCGGTTCAGCCGCCGCCGGTGGCCTGCCGAGCGACCGGTTCAAGCCGTCGACGCTCGCTCCGCCGCCGGGT
>CAIXSC010000113.1 GCA_903921945.1 uncultured Planctomycetaceae bacterium | reverse complement strand
GAATGCCGCCGGGCAGCACGGGCCAGTCGCTCGAACCGCGGCAAGTGGCCTTGCTGAAACGCTGGATCGAACAAGGGGCCGAATACCAATCGCACTGGGCATTCATCCCGCCACGACGCGCGGAACCGCCCGCGGCGCCGGCGAACAGCCGCGTCGCGAACGTCATCGATCAATTCGTGCTGGCTCGGTTGGCGGCCGAAAAGCTGGAACCGGCCATCGAGGCGGATCGCCGCACGCTCGCGCGCCGGCTGTCCTTCGATCTTCTGGGATTGCCGCCGTCGCCTGAAGAAGTCGCGGCCTTCGTCGCGGATCGATCGCCCCGGGCTTACGAGGAGTTCGTGGATCGCCTGTTCGCCTCGCCGCATTACGCGGAACGGATGGCGGTCTACTGGCTCGATGTGGTGCGATATGCGGACACGGCCGGATACCACAGCGACAATCATCGCGATCTGGCGCCGTATCGCGACTACATCGTGCAAGCTTTCCATAAGAACAAGCCGTTCGACCAGTTCGCCATCGAGCAGCTTGCCGGCGACCTCTTGCCGCAGCCGACCCATGAAAGTCGGGTCGCGTCCGGTTTCAATCGACTGTTGCAGACGACGGAAGAAGGTGGCTCGCAAGCCCGCGAGTACACCGCGAAGTACGCCGCGGATCGGGTGCGGAATTCGGGCGTGATTTGGCTTGGGGTCACCCTCGGTTGCAGCGAGTGCCACAATCACAAATTCGATCCGTTCTCGATCAAGGATTTCTACAGCATGCAGGCGTTCTTCGCCGACGTCGCCGAACGGGCGGTGGGGCGGCAGGACCAGACGCCGATCCCAACGCCCGAGCAGGAACAGCGAATTGCCGAGCTGGACGAAAAACTGAAAGCGTTGCGGACCTCATTGACGGCGGACACCCCTGAACTCGCGGCCGACCAAATGGCGTGGGAAGCCCGCATGACGGCGGAACTGGCGGCGATGAAGTCGACGTGGACACCGCTCAAGCCAACCACCGTCGTGTCATCTGGCGGCCAGAAGTTCGAAACGCTCGAGGATCTCTCGGTGCTCGGCAGCGGCGAAAACCCGGACCTCGACACTTACACGATTGAACTTGCTCCGGGCGAAGCGCGAGTCACCGGCGTGCGGCTGGAGGTGCTCACGCATCCATCTTTGGCGAACAACGGATTGTCGCGAGCCAACGGCAATTTTGTGTTGTCGGAGCTCGAGTTTGACTGGGTGGCCGGTCCCGCGGCGAAACCGGAACGGTTGGAAATCAAGCGTGCCGAGGCGGATTTCTCGCAGGCCAACTTTCCGATCGCGGCCGCGATCGATCGCAACGCCACGACAGGCTGGGCGGTTGATGGTCATCAGAAGCCGGCCGATCACAAAGCCGTGTTCGCGTTCGCCAAGCCCCGTGAACCGGCCGCCGGCGCCAAGTTGGTGGTGCGGATGCGTCACGAATCGCAGTTCCCGAAACATACCGTGGGCCGTTTTCGATGGTCGCTCAGCGGCGTCGACGAGCCGACTCTTTCGGATGTCGCATTGCCAGTAGCGATCGTGGAAGCGTTGAAAGCGCCGGCTGCGGACCGCTCGCCGGCCCAACGAGAGGCCCTCAAGCAGCATTTCCGCGGCATGGCCCCCCGGCTAGAACCTGTTCGTCGGGAATTGGCGGACGTTGAAAAGCAACGAGAGAACGTGGTGAAATCGTTCCCGCAAACGTTGGTGACGACCGCCGTCGCGCCCCGGATGATCCGGGTTTTGCCGCGCGGGAATTGGCTGGATGAGACGGGCGAAATCGTGGAACCGGCCGTGCCGGCGTCGCTGAATCCGCTGGGAGTGGAAGGTCGCCGCGCCACGCGACTCGATCTCGCCCGGTGGCTCGTCGCGCCCGAGAATCCGCTGACTGCCCGTGTGTTCGTCAATCGGCTCTGGAAACTCACGTTCGGCCAGGGAATTGTCCGCACGGTCGAGGACCTTGGAACGCAGGGCGAATTGCCTTCCCATCCGGAACTGCTCGATTGGCTCGCCGTCGATTTCCGCGAGAACGGCTGGGACATCAAGCGGCTCCACAAATTGATGGTCATGTCGGCGACCTACCGCCAATCGTCGCAGGGTGTCGCTTCAACGGCCGCCCGCGCTCGCGAGGTCGATCCCAACAACCGGTTGCTCTCGCGTCAAAACCGCTTCCGGCTTGATGCGGAATTTGTTCGGGATAACGCCTTGGCAATCAGTGGCCTGCTGTCGCGTCGCGTCGGCGGTCCAAGTGTGAAGCCGTACCAACCAGCCGGATACTGGGCGAATCTGAACTTCCCGCGTCGCGAATGGCAAAACGACCAAGGGGAAGACCTTTATCGTCGCGGACTCTACACCTACTGGTGCCGAACGTTCCTGCATCCAAGCCTCGCCGCGTTCGATGCGCCGTCGCGGGAGGAATGCGTCGCGGAACGTCCGCGTTCGAACACGCCACTGCAGGCACTCGTGCTGCTCAACGACCCGACCTACGTCGAAGCGGCTCGAGCTCTTGCGGCCCGCGCGTTGACCCTGGCGCCAGGCGACGGAGGCGCGATCGATGACGGCGCCCGGTTGGCTTTCCTCTTCCAGCGTGCCGTGCAGCGAACGCCACGGCCAGATGAGGCCCTGTTGCTGTCCGAGTTGCTGCAACAGCACCGCGAGCATTTCCAGGGGAACGCGGCCGCGGCCCAGGAATTGTTGAAAGTCGGCGCCGCGGCAAGTCCGCCCGGCGTCGCCGCCGCGGAACTCGCCGCCTGGACCTCCGTCGCTCGCGCAGTCATGAATCTGCACGAGACGGTGACGAGGAATTGAGGTAGCTGGTAGCAGGAAGCGTGTTGCAGAAAGCGTGTTGCGAAAAGCGTGACGCAGGTCATGGGTTGCGTGTAAGTGGTCCGCATGTCATCGGTGGCGAGTTGGTGGTTGGTGGTTGGTGGTTGGTGGTTGGTGGTTGGTGGTTGGTGGTTAGTGGTTAGTGGTTAGTGGTTAGTGGTTAGTGGTTAGTGGTTGGCGGTTGGCCAGCGGTGGTTTGTTGAGGGTTGTGTTTTTTGGGGCGGTGGCTCAGAGGAGTTGGTTGCCATGCGAGAGATCGAAGGGTTGTCGCGCGGGGCGAGCGGTTGGTTCGAGCGGCTTCGCACCGAGGTGAGCCGCCGGACTTTTCT
>CAIXSC010000112.1 GCA_903921945.1 uncultured Planctomycetaceae bacterium | reverse complement strand
TGGCTGGAATGGCCTGACAACGGCCTGTTCGCCGTGACCGCCGGCTTGATGTTGCCGATCGCGATCGGCTACACGCCGCAAGAGGCGCGTCGCGGCGACGACAACCAAAACGGCGACAACCAAGATGGCCGCAGCCAAGGCGCCGGCAGCCAAGGTGCCGGCAGCCAAGGTCACGGCGACGGCCAACGTCACGGCGACGGCGGCATGTCTGCCAAGTTGACCGCTTCCGCGACGAACGCGCGCCCCGCGGATTCGGCGGCCACAACCGACTGAGGAACCCGTGCGGCCGGCGACCCGGTTCGCGTTTTAACTGCTTCCAGTGCTTGCTCTTGTTGTTTGAATTGACGTCACACCGATTGGAAAGGACTCGCCACGATGCTTGGCGCGACACTTGGTTCGCAAGCGTATCTCGGAAGGCTGCACGCGGAACTGGATCGAATTGATCGCGCGGCGCTCGAGCGGTGGGCTGACCACATCTACCGGGCATGGGAACAGGACCGTTTCGTGTTCATTTTTGGCAATGGCGGGTCCGGCACAACGGCGTCGCACATGGCGGAGGATCTGGGCAAGAGCACCCTGCGGCCGGAGGACCTGCGTGACGAGTCGCGGAAACGCCTCAAGGTGCTCAGCCTGACCGACAACGCCGGCTGGCTGATGGCGGTTGGCAATGACTTGGCCTACGACCAGATCTTCGTGCAACAGTTGATGAATTACGGACGCGCGGGCGATCTCGTGATTGCCATCAGCGGCTCGGGCAATAGCCCCAACGTGCTGCACGCGGTCGATTGGGCGAACCGCCATGGACTCGTCACGTTCGGGCTCACCGGATACGCGGGTGGCAAGCTGAGCGCGCTTCAGCAAGACGGGCTGCATGTCGCGCTGGATGACATGGGCATGGTGGAAAGCATTCATCTCTGCCTGTTCCACTGGGTGCTCAACGACGTCTTCGCGCGGATCAACCGGGAGGGACGCTACGCGGCGTAAGCTCGATGTTTCTCGGGATTGAAATTGGCGGCACCAAACTGCAACTGGGTGTCGGGCACGGGCATGGCGGCCCGTTGGTCGAACTGGTTCGGTTGGAGATCGACCCGCGACGGGGCGCGGCGGGCATTCTCGCGCAGATAGAACGAGCTGGCCTCGACCTCGTTCGGCGACACGTCATTCAGCGGATCGGCATTGGCTTCGGCGGTCCCGTCGACGGGGCCGCCGGCCGCGTGCTGAAGAGCCATCAAGTGAGCGGCTGGGACGACGCGCCCCTGGCCGATTGGTGCCGCCAAACCCTCGGCGTCCCGGCGGTGCTTGCCAACGACTGCGACGCGGCGGCACTCGCCGAAGCCCGCTTCGGGGCCGGTCGAGCGGCCACAACAGTGTTTTACGTCACGGTCGGAACCGGTATCGGCGGCGGGTTGGTCATCAACGGCCGCTTGCACGGTTCCCACCGGCCGGCGGTGGCGGAAATCGGCCATCTCCGCCCCGGACTGCACGCCGACCGCGCCGAGGACACCGTCGAGTCGCTGGCCAGCGGCCCCGGCATCGCGGCCGCCGCCCAGGCGATTCTCTCGGGCCGAGTCTCCCGCCCGCTCGCCCGCATCCGTCGGCAAATCGGACGACCCGACAAATCGCGAGTTCGCGAACAACTGGAACGCATCGAAGAGATCGAACGGATGCATGCGGACGACTTGCTCTCCCGCTGCGGCGGCGACCTCGAGTCGCTTACGTCGCGTCACGTCGCCCAAGCAGCGGCCGACGGCAATGAACTTGCCCGCGAAGTGCTGGACGAGGCGTGGCGGGCGCTCGGTTGGGCGATCGCCCAGACCGTCACCTTGCTCGCCCCGGAAGTCGTCGTGATTGGCGGCGGCGTTTCGCTGCTGGGCGAATCCCAGTTTTTCGCTCCCGTCCGGCGTTACGCGGCATGCTACGTGTTTCCGCCGCTGGCCGAACGTTTCGAGATCGTGCCGGCGCGGTTGGGCGAAGAGGTGGTCGTGCATGGCGCCCTGGCGATCGCCGCCCACGAGTCGTAAGCCCTGGGACGGACAACCAGCCCCGCTTCGGCCCAATCTGCTCGCGACTTGTTTTCGCTTTCGTTGACGTTGACGTTGACGTTTTCGTTGGCGTTGGCGTTGACGTTTATGTTGGCGTTGACGTTGACGTTTTCGTTGGCGTTTTCGTTGGCGTTGCGATTTTTTTCTTGATCACGCTTGGACCAACCGCCCCGCGTGGCGGCGGTCGCGCCGCGTCACCAATTACCCACCCCTAAAACTACATTCGAACCACCCCAAAATAGTACGGAATAAAAAACGGGTTTTTTCAAGATTAAGAAATTTCACTTTCCGAACACTCCAAAGCGCCCATTCAACCCCTTGCCCCCCAACTGCCGATCTTAGACAACCGCGTTGCCTTAGGGAGGATCCCCGTCGGCGGCTGGTCGTTGCGATCGAGCCGCGGACAACCGAGCGGACCGAGCGGGAGGGAGCGGCGCGTGCCGACCTCTTGCCGCCGGTCCCGAAAGTGGTGCGGATTTTGGGTGACCGTTGGCGATCGCGGCTTGGGTTGGCGGGCAACGCCAGCCGCAGCGGCATCGCCGAGCGGTTTTTGTGCAGTCAGGGAGGTTTTTGATGAGTGTAGGTTTGGGAACGAAGGTCTCCGGAAGTGTCTTGCTGCTCGCCATCGCGGCGGCCGTTGGGATAGCCGCTCCGCGAACGGAAGAAGCGGCGACGCCGTCGCCAAATACGCCGGTGGCAGGTGCGCCGGCGGGCGGTGACAGCAAGCAAGTGGTCAATAAGCCGGTGATCACCGAGAAAATGTTGGCGGAAGCGGGCAAGGCGGCGCCAGCCGAACCTTTGCATCGCCATCCGACTTTGTTGAGGATGCTGTTCCGCAACAATTCGGTGCGCAACCGAGTGGGTTTGCGGTCGCATCGGGTCCACCCGGCATTGACCAAGGCCGCTCAGGACCATGCCAATTACATGGCCCGAACGCGGGATTTCAGCCACTACAGCAACCTCGGCCCGTCGGGCCGGGCGTCCAAGTATGGCTTCCGTTACGGCGTCATGGAAAACATCGCTTACGGCTATGCGTCGATTGAAGCGGCGTTCGCCGCGTGGCAGGCAAGCGGCGGCCACTGGGCGAACATGACGAGCAATTCCAATGTTGCGGGTTTCGGCTTTGCCAAGAGCCAAGACGGCACCACTTACTGGGTGGCGATGTACGGCTCCGCGCCCGCCAACGAATCCGAAGCGATTACGGAGTCCACGGTCAGCACGGTCGCCGCCACCGTCGGCGGGACCGACGCAACGGGCGCCGCCCAGGCCGGGACGATCCAGCAGACCTCGGGGCAGCAGCCAGCCGGCCAGCGGCCCGAAGGGCAACAAGCAGGTGGCCAGACGACCGGTGGTGAGCCGGCGGCGGCGGCCGACGATTTGACGGACACTGGCAACGAAGACACGGCCACGACGAGCGGTGGCAACGGCGGATCCAACCGCCGTCGTGTATTGTTCCGTCGCCGCTAACAGGCGACCGCAGGACGCTCATGCCGTTGCTGGGGGGAATGCGTAGCAAGAAGCAACCACGGCTTCCACCCAAGATAGATCGGGATTCCCAAAGGCGCCTCGAGACGCCGGCGCGGAAGACGGCCCCAAGCCGTCGTCCGTGACCGGCGTCTAGCTGTTTTCCGGGACAGGCGGCCGTCGCATCCCGCGCGGCGAGATCGGCGCGGTTATGATTGCGGGCTCGACGTCCACGTTTTTTCCACGCTCCCATCACCACGAGGAATTTCGGCGATGGCCAAGCGCCCGTCCAGCAAACCGGCTCCAGCAGCGGCGACGGCCCCCAAGAAGCACGATCCGGCACGGGTTGCGGCGATCGTCGAAGGGCTGGCGGAGACCTACCCCGTCGCCGAGTGCGCGTTGATCCATGATTCGCCCTTTCAACTCTTGATTGCCACGATTCTCTCCGCACAATGCACCGACGAGCGAGTCAACCAGGTGACGCGGACATTGTTTGCCAAATTCCCGACCGCCGAGGCGATGGCCAATGCCTCGCTCACAGACCTGGAGACCGAGGTTCAACCAACCGGCTTCTTCCGTAACAAAGCCCGCAATATCCAAGGTTGTTGCCGTGCGCTGGTGGAGCAGCATGGCGGCCAAGTGCCACGCGACCTCGAAGCGCTCGTCCAGCTTCCCGGTGTCGGACGAAAGACAGCCAATGTCGTGCTCGGAACGGCGTTCGGCCTGCCGACAGGGGTCGTCGTTGACACGCACGTCACGCGATTGAGCCAACGCCTCGGCATGACGCGGCACGACGACGCCGTGAAAATCGAGCAGGACTTGATGCGTCTGCTTCCGACCGCCGAATGGATCATGTTTTCGCACCGCGTGATTCATCACGGCCGCCGAGTTTGCAAAGCCCGCAAACCACGCTGCGAGGATTGCATGCTAGCCGCCCTCTGCCCGCGCATCGGAGTATCGTGAGCGGCGGGTGGCACACGTGTTTGGTTTGGGAGGATGAACGTGTGTTAAGAGCCGCTCGCGAAGCGCCGCTCGCCGATGTCTCGAATACGATTCCCTCAGGATCCTTGTCAGCGAACCCTTCCCCGTCACCCCTGTCCCCTCGAAGGCCCCCACCATGATTCTCTCGGGCGAGGAAATCCGCCGGCAGTTGGGGACGAACATCGTCATCGATCCCTTTCGACCGTCGTTGTTGAATCCCAACAGCTACAACCTCACGCTGCACGACGAGTTGCTGGTGTATGAGGAGGTGGTGCTGGACATGCGCCAGCCGAGCCGCACGCGGCGGATCCAAATCCCGGCGGATGGACTGGTGCTCAGCCCCAACCAGCTTTATCTGGGACGCACCTGCGAACGCACGGAGACTCGCAATTTAGTCCCGATGATCGAGGGCCGCTCGTCGATCGGGCGGCTCGGTCTGTTCGTCCATGTCACGGCCGGTTTCGGCGACGTCGGCTTCCGCGGCTATTGGACGCTCGAGATGTTCGCCGTGCAGCCAATCCGCATCTATCCGGGCGTGCCGATCTGCCAGATTTTCTACCATCAGATCGCCGGCGAAATCCACGAGTACAACAGCGACAAGTATCAAAACAACCGGGACATTCAACCCAGTCTGCTGTTCAAGGAACTGAATCCCGACTGCGCCAGCCCCGATCCCCAGTTGCGATTCGAGTTTTGACGCCGCATGCCAGAGAGGCTGCGGCCGAATCGGCAACCGACCGTGTCCGCCTACACGACGGCGGCCGGATTCGATACATTTTCCGAACTGTGGCCGGTGGTGGCGGGCCGCGACGGCTGGGTGGCCGTGGCGTGGCGGACGGGCGGGGTTGGCAAGCGGTTCGGGGAACGGTTCCCGTCCTTGCCGCTCTTCGAGAGACAGATCGCGTTTTTCTCCAGGAGCTCGGCGAGTCGCCGAGTCAACAGCATCCATGAGCGCTCCCAAGACGGTGTTTGATCCCTTCGGTGCCAGGGATACGTTTTCCACCAGCCAAGGCCCGATTGGCCTCTATCGAATCCAGAAGCTCGAACAACTTGGACTCGGGGCCGTGTCGCGGCTGCCGTTTTCCATCCGCATCATGCTGGAAGCGGTGCTCCGCAACTGCGATGGCTACGTGGTGACCGAGGAAAATGTGCGGCAGTTGGCCGCCTGGGAAGCGGCGGCGCCCGCCAAGGTCGAGATCCCGTTCCACGTGTCGCGGGTCGTGATGCAAGACTTCACCGGCGTGCCGGCGGTGGTCGACTTGGCGGCGATGCGAGCGGCGATGCGGCGGTTGGGCGGCGATCCCAAGCGGGTCAATCCGCTGATCCCCGTCGACTTGGTGATCGATCACTCGGTGCAAGTGGACAACTTCGGCACCGCGGACGCGTTGCAGCGGAACGTCGATCTGGAATTCGAGCGTAACGGTGAACGCTACGAATTTCTCCGCTGGGGCCAGCGGGCGTTCAACAATTTCCGCGTGGTCCCGCCCAATGTCGGGATCGTACACCAAGTAAACCTCGAGTACCTTGCCAAGGGCGTGTTTGTCCGCGAAGACAAGCTCGGACCGGTCGCGCTTCCCGACACTCTGGTCGGCACCGATAGCCACACGACGATGATCAATGGCCTGGGTGTCGTGGGTTGGGGCGTGGGTGGTATCGAAGCCGAGGCCGCGATGCTGGGCCAACCCCAGTACATGCTGCTGCCGGAAGTGGTGGGCGTCGAACTGTCCGGCGAATTGGCTCCGGGCGCGACAGCGACCGATCTCGTGTTGACGATCACCGAGATGCTCCGCAAAGTCGGCGTGGTGAACAAGTTTGTCGAATTCTTCGGGCCCGGCGTTTCGGCGATGAAACTGGCCGATCGCGCGACGATCGCCAACATGGCGCCCGAATACGGCGCGACGATGGGCTTCTTCCCGGTCGACGCCGAGACGCTCGAGTTCCTCCGCCGCACAGGCCGGTCGGCGCAAGATGTCGAACTGCTCGAACGGTACATGAAGGAACAGGGGCTGTTCCGCACCGACGAAACGCCGCCGCTCAATTACACCCAGACCGTGAAGCTCGACCTGTCGACCGTCGTGCCGTCGCTGGCTGGCCCCAAGCGGCCGCAAGACCGGCTGCCGCTCACGAACGTCAAGTCGGCGTTCCGCGCGTCGCTCAAGGCGCCGCTGAACCAACGCGGCTACAACCTCGACGACGCCGCGCTGACTCGCAAAGGCACGGTTCGCCAGGGCGAACAAGCCACCGAAATCGCGCATGGCGCCGTGGTCATCGCGGCGATCACCAGTTGCACGAATACCAGCAACCCCTCGGTGATGCTCGCGGCCGGATTGCTGGCCAAGAAGGCGGTTGCCAAGGGGCTGAAAGTGCCGCCCTATGTGAAGACGAGCCTCGCTCCGGGATCGCGAGTCGTCAGCGATTACCTCGACAAGGCCGAACTGACCTCGGCGCTGCAGCAACTCGGTTTCCACATCGTGGGCTACGGCTGCACGACGTGCATCGGCAACAGCGGTCCACTGCCTGACGCCGTGGCGAAAGCGGTGGTCGAGGGCGACTTGGTGGCCTCGGCCGTGCTGAGCGGCAACCGCAACTTCGAAGGCCGCGTCAACCCGCATGTCAAGGCGAATTATCTGGCCAGCCCGCCGCTGGTCGTCGCCTACGCCTTGGCCGGTTCGACCGATGTCGACCTGGCGACCGAGCCGCTCGGCACAGGCAGCGACGGCCAACCGGTTTACCTTCGCGACATCTGGCCGACCCGCGCCGAGATCGACGACACGATCGCCCGCTGCGTGCAACCCGAGATGTTCCAAACCCAGTATGCCAACGCCTTCACGGCGAACGTCGAATGGAACCGGATCAAGGTGGCCGACGGCGACCTGTTCGCGTGGGACGAGAAGAGCACGTACATTCAGGAGCCGCCGTTCCTGGTGGATTTGACGCGCGAAGTCGGAGCGGTGAAGCCGCTGCGCAAAGCTCGCGTGCTGGCGCTGCTGGGCGACTCGGTCACCACCGACCATATCTCCCCGGCCGGTTCGATCGCCAAGGACAGTCCGGCCGGCCGCTTCCTGATCGCCAATGGCGTGACAAGCGCCGACTTCAACAGCTACGGCGCGCGACGCGGTAACGATCGCGTGATGGTCCGCGGCACGTTCGCCAACATCCGCATCCGCAACCAAGTGATCGCCGGCACCGAAGGCAACTGGACGCGGCATTTGCCCGATGGCGAAAAGATGTCGATCTACGACGCCGCGATGAAGTACCGCGATGAAAACGTGCCGCTCGTGGTGATCGCTGGCGCCGAGTACGGCACGGGCAGCAGCCGCGACTGGGCCGCGAAAGGCACGTATCTGCTCGGGGTGCGCGCCGTGATCGCCACCAGCTACGAACGGATCCACCGCAGCAACCTGGTGGGTATGGGTGTCTTGCCGCTGGAATTCCCCGCTGGCTCCACATGGCAGTCGCTCGGTTTGACTGGCGAGGAAACGATCGACATCGAGGGCCTGGACGACGCGCTCCAGCCGCGTAGCCAAGTGACCGTCCACGCGACGGCGCCCGACGGTTCGACGAAGACGTTCACAGCCAACGTGCGGATCGATACGCCCGTGGAGATGGACTACTACCGCAACGGCGGCATTTTGCAGACCGTGCTTCGAAAACTGCTCGCTTCCGCGTAGCCACCGAGGACGCCGCATGGCGACCACCGAGCCGCTCTACGGTTTCGTCAAAGGCTTGCCGTCCGGAATCGACCCGATCCCGCTGTCCGCCATTGGACAGCGGGGTTGGAACGTGCTCCGCGAAGATCTGCCGTTGCCGTTGGCGGTTTTAAAACGCGACGCCATCGAGCACAACAGTCGCTGGATGCGGCGGTTTCTCGAGCTATCGGGGGCTCGGCTTTGCCCGCACGGCAAAACGACGATGAGCCCGCAACTGTTCCAGCGGCAGTTGGCCGATGGCGCCTGGGGGATCACGCTCGCGACGATGCAGCAGGTGCGGGTCGCCCGCGAGTTCGGCATTCCACGAATTCTCTTGGCCAACCAGTTGATCGGTCCGTCGTCGATCGCCTACATCGCGGGGGAATTGGCGGCCGACCCGGCCTTCGAGTTCTACTGTTTGGTCGATTCGGTCGCGGGAGTCGATCTGCTGGTCGAGTCGCTTCGACGGCACAACGCCAGGCGGCCGTTGAACGTGCTGGTGGAAGTCGGCATCACAGGCAAGCGCTGTGGATGTCGCGGAGCGGACGAGGCGCTGACAGTCGCCCGCGCGGCAAGCGCGGCATCGCCGTGGCTGGCGTTACGGGGAGTCGAGGGATTCGAGGGAGTGATTTCGGGCGCGACGCCGGCGGATCGCGACGAGCAGGTGCGACGGTTCTTGGCGGAAATGGTGGAAGTCGCGCAGCGCTGCGCGGCGGAGCGTTTGTTCGCGACCGGATCGGTGCTGATCACCGCAGGTGGATCGTGCTTTTTCGACTTGGTGACCGAGGGCCTCCGCGATATCGGCGTGCCGGACGTGGAACTGTTGGTCCGCAGCGGCTGCTACCTGACCCATGACTCGCTGGTGTTGCAGCGGTACTACGAGCAGCTTTTGAAGCGATCGGCGGCGGCTCGCGGCTTGGGCGAAGGCTTGCGGCCGGCGCTCGAGGTTTGGTCGTACGTGCT
>CAIXSC010000111.1 GCA_903921945.1 uncultured Planctomycetaceae bacterium | reverse complement strand
GACTCGACGCTGTCTCCCCGCACTCGGGTTCGGTTTGGCAGAAAGACTTTGCGCAGGTGGTGGGGACCGTTGAGGTACATGCAATCGGCGTCGGGCCGGGAAATCAAATGGACGAGCCCGCCGTCGGTAACGCTTGTGCGACGCAGGTCAAGGACTTCGAGGCTGGTCAGTGCCGCGAGTGGCGGCAGTCCGGCGTCATCGACGGGCGAACCGTTGAGATCGAGAAACCGCAGGCACGCCAACTGTCCGATCGTCGCCAATCCCTGGTTGGAAACTTTGGCGGGCCACACCCGCAACTGCTCGAGTTCGGGCAACTCCAACAGCGATTGCAGCCCGTCATCGGTGGCGCCCGCCGGCAATTCCAAGCGGCGCAGATGCTTCCAATGGGCCAGTTGCGCCAGGCCACGATCGGTGACCGCCGTGTTGCCCAGCCCAAGGTAGTGCAGATCGAGCGGCTGAAGGTGTCGAAGCCCGGCATCGGTGATCAATCCGGGACGCGACGGCGACAACACCACAGTCCGTATGTCCGGACAACGGCCCACTAAGGCGAGGTTGGCGTCTGTGGCTTGGTCGCCTCGCAGTTCCACGCCGACCAATCGCGTTCCCGCCTCGTCGTCCCAACACAGCCGCGAGTTGCCGAGCTGCGTGATGGCTCGCGTTGCCTTTTGAGCGGCCACACTGTGAGCATCCGCCTTCGGGGCGCTCGCGGCTTGCGGGGCGATTGCGGCTTGCGGGGCCGTCGCGGTTGGCGGGGCGCTTGCGGCTGGCGGGGTAGTCGCGGCTGGCGGGGCCGTCGAAGTTTGCACTTTCACTAGCCGCACGTCGCTGTACGAGCCATCGAGCGACGGGTAGCGCATGCGGGTCGCAGTGCCTCCCCGAACGCTTGGAGGTGGGTTCGCATCGGTGGTGGCCGCACCGCTCAGCAAGGCGGCGAAAGCGGCGGTGGCCGCGCCGACCTTTCGAGCGAACTTTCGCCACCGCGCGGCGCGCTCGCGGGAAGCGGTTGACGCAAGCAGTTTTCGCCACCCAAGAAGTTTCCGTGCCGACGATCCCATGGCGCTGGCCTCGCAATCCATTTTTGCGGAAAAGCCCGCCCCGCGAGTTATGCGGGGAACGGGCATAGCAAGTTTAGCGCGCCGCTAGCGGGTGGCGCGGGAAATCGTGGCAGGAAGGCGTCGTAGCGAGCATGTCTCTACCGTTCGCTCGCGCCAATCCGCGTTTCTAGACCGGCCGCCCCAGTTTCCGCCTTCGAAACGATTTGCCAGAGTTCGCTAACCGGAGATCTCGAACCCCTTGCGGCTCGGGCGGCCAAGGAACGCGTTGGCCTGGTCATCGCCCACGATGGCGCGGGCCACAGGGTCCCACGACAGTTCCCGGCCGAACCGCATGGCGATGTTGGATAGGTGGCAAATCTCCAGCATCCGGTTGTGAGTCCAGACGTCGGAGATGGGTTGCTTTCGGGACCGCATCCCGTCGATGAAATTGGCCGTATGATTGGCCGCGACTTTGCCGCCGTAAATCGCTTCAATCGCGCCGTCCGGCAGCGGGTTTTGCTTCAGGTCCTCGACCGGCTTGCCAGTGATCTTGCCGCGATTGACAAAGAACCGGCCCTCGGTGCCTTCAAATAGAATGCCGTTGTCGCCTTCGCTGGTAATCAGCATTTCGACGTCATTGGGCATGGCAACGCGGATATTGAACTTGGTGGCGGCGTTGTAGCGGTCCTCGACGGTCGGATGGCCGTCCTTATAAGGCACCGGCAGCGTGAAATCGAGCGGCGTGACTTTGCTCGGTCCCGTGTCGCTGGCCCCGATCGCCCAGCAAGCGATATCCACGTGATGCGCGCCCCAATCGGTCAGTTTGCCGCCTGAGTACTCATGCCAGTTGCGGAACGAGTAATGGCAATTGCTGTAAAGTGCCGAACCGCCGCCATATCCCTTCCGGATTTCCGGCAGAGCCCGATACGGAACTTGCGGAGCCGGGCCAAGCCAAAAGTCCCAGTCGAGCCCCTCGGGCACCGGCGCCAGCGGGATCGCGGGCGAAGGCTCCATGCCGTTGATTCCGCAAGTCACCTTCTTCACCTTCCCGATCCGGCCATGCTTCACAAGCGCGACCGCCAGCAGGAACCGCTGGTCGGATTCGGTCCGTTGCATTGTGCCGACCTGGAACACCCGCCCGGTCTCTTTCACCACTTTCTCGATCAATTTGCCTTCATCGATGGTCAACGTCAGCGGCTTTTCACAATAGACGTCTTTACCCGCCCGCATCGCTTCGACCGCGATCTTGGTGTGCCAGTGGTCAGGCGTCGCAATCATGACCGCGTCAATATCTTTGCGGTCGAGAATGGCACGGTAATCTTTATAAGCGTCCGGCTTCTTCTTTTGGGACTTTTCCACCTTCTCCACGTGCTCGGCAAGCACTTTGGAATCCACATCGGCCAGCGCCGCGAAGTCGGCGAATTTGAACGATTTGCTGGTGATCGCCCAACCTTGGTTGCGCAGCCCGATCGTGGCGAACACCGGACGGTCGTTCAATGCGGCACGAGCCGGATCGGCGACCCGGATCAAAACGCCCGCGGCAGCGGCGGCGGCCGCGCCCCGCAAAAAGCCGCGGCGGGTCGACTGCGAAGCGGAAGGGACGATAGACGAAGCCATGACGCGAAGATCCTCGTGGAAAGTGGCGGTGGAACGACAATCGCGGCCATTCCAGCTGCCGCGATCACGTCCAAATCGTATTTCGAACCTCCCGCCAATACCAGCGGCGGATCCGAGAGCGGCTGATCTTAAAGCGGCGAATCGCCCGGATGCGACCGCCCTAACGTCGCGTGCCACCCAACGCGGCCGGCACCCAGGCACGCCATGTCTCGGCGTCCAGGAATGCCAGGTTGGCGACGATCATCGCCAAACAGTAGCTCACCAGCCCCGTGACTGGTATGAGCGACACCCAAGCCAACGCCGCCAGCACGAGCAGAAGCGGGCGAGCCAACGGCTTCCAAATCAGTAACGCGAACGCGAGCTCGCCGTAAACGATCGCATGCGTCCAGGCGGCGACGACATAGCGACCCGTCGCCGTGTGCAGAAACGTCAAATCGACCAACCGCGACTCGGACTTCGCAAGCAGCCACCAGATCGCTTCGCCGCGCCACCAAGTCGCCCCGTTTTCGCCGTCGTAGGCCCCGCCGAGCTGCGTGAGGCACATGAGCATGTACAACGCCGCGAGATGGCATTGCAACAGGGATAGACTGATGTTGGCCAACACCGAGCCTTCCTCCGAGCTGGCACGGGAACCGGCAGGCGGTTCGCGCCGCGCTGCCAGCCACGCGTCGACCGACCAGAGTCGGCCACTGGGACCGATCGCCAAGTAGGCCAGCATCATCGTCAATACGGCCTCGAATTGGCCGTTGATCATCGGGGCTCGATGCACATATGACAACACCACCACCAAGGCGAGGACGCTCGTGATGCGCGTCCACAAACCGGCTGTGAACAGCGCTAAGACCGCCAGCCCCAGCAAATGCACAATCCACAGCTCGAAAGGCTTCTTCGCGTAGTTCAGATAAGACCAGTGGAAGCTGGCCGGCGCACCGCTGTCTGACGTCTCCGGGTTGGTGAGTTGCCGCACGGTTTCGGTCGTCAACAGGCCGTCCGCGGCGAACCACCGCGTGAGATCGGTGGAAAACGAGGCGACGTAGTACAGCGACAATACGCCTGCAAGCAGACGCAGGCCGCAGAGCGGCGCGGGGTCCGCTGGGGTGAACCAGAACCGGTTCCACCGCATCCCCAATTGCTCGAATAGATGACCCCAATACCCGGCGGATTCGTGCGAAGCGGTCGACATGGCGGATTTACTGGCTCAAGCGGCGGTTGAAGGAGACTGGGTAGACGAGCATCTCGGGATCGCTCGTTGATCGATGACGCCGTTTCCGTCGGTTACGTGGCTACTCAGGGGAACTCGGCGGCGCGGCTTCTCCCGGATCGGTTGCATTCGGAGTTTCGCTGCCACGGACGCCTCCGCGACTGTCAGCTCGACGAGCGGGTTGGCCACTGGCACGAACGGTGGGCGCGACCTGGGTCGCGTCTTCGACCTTCTGCACGGCCAAGCCGCCGTCGATCACGCGAGCTCGGTACAGTTCCTGGAAGAATCGCGACGAATTCGGATCGCGGTCGTCCAGGTTCACGCTCACGATCTGCTCAGGAGACTGCAGCAAATGCAGTCGCAGACGCAACTGATCGATCGGTTGTTGGCGTTGTTGGGCCAGGTGCGTGCCGATAGCCGAGGCGAACACGGCGCACGTGGCGTCGTCGCCCCGCGAACCAAAAAAATTGGTCAGACCCGCGAGCCGTTGATAGCGCAGACGGCGGTCGGTGCCTTTCATACCGGCGGTCAGCGGCACCCACGCATCCGCGTTCGCCGGGTCCTCGCCCTCCGGCAGATACTCGATCCGGTGGTCAGCGTCGTCAGCCGTCTCCTGGGTCAGATCGAAGCGGATGAAGGAGACGTCGAAGTTCAGCAGCTGCGTGTAGGGCCGGAAGATTTCGAGCAATCGCTCTTGCAGCGGCGACGGCGCTTGGTTGGCGGTGATCGCGACGGCCAGGCAAAAGAGGTGAATGAATATCAGGAGCGAGGCGAGCGATCGCAGCGGGGAACTCTCGGCCTCGTTGTCGGACATCGATGCGGATTTCATGTCGGCGCCTGGGCGAACCAATGAGGCGGAACAAGCAACGCATCCGTTCGTCGCCCAGCGGCCACCCGACCGCGTTCGTCCGGTATCGACCAGCCCTCGTCCGCCCCTGGATAAAACCTCGTCCCCGCTCGCCGACCCCTATTCTTGCGACAACCGTCACAACAAGCCGAGTCGTGGAGTCCGCATCCGTATTCGTATTCGCATTCGCATCCGCATCCGTATTCGGATGCGTTCGATCGTCCCGAGGTAGGTAGCTAGCCGGCGTCGAGCGGATTGCCACCGCATTGGCATCCCAGCTTGCGTGGCCGAAACAGCATTGTCACGTGGATCGGTTGGCGTTTGGGTCTCTGGGTTCGCGCCCTAAAACCCTCTGCTTCATGTTCGATCTCGCGTTGGGGTTCGCGACGATCGCCACGCAAAGCCCCACCACGATCGAGCCACCCGAACGGTGACGCGAGTTCGAAGCCGTTACGGACAGCCGGGGGCCCACCGATCGCGGCGCGTCCCGCCTTGCCTGCCACTCGTCGGCGGACACCCCAGACCATCCTGTTCTCAAGCCGAACTTGGGGGTTCCCAAAAGAAAAGGGTCGTTCTGGGTTTCCTGTGGGTCGCCATCGCAGGAGTCGCAGGGTGCGGCGCAAGCCGCGCTGGCTTGCGCCGTGGCTCGGAAGTTCGGCGAGGCACGAATCTTCGGCGGGACCCACACGAATCCCGGAGGGACCAAGAAAAAACTGGCGTATTCCACGGAAGCAACCGCCCCATTCTTTACCTTGCCACCCTCGTGGTCGGCGCGACGCAGGAAGTGGGAGACATAGGTCTTCCCATCCACCCTTCCGCCACAAACGGCTGTGAGCCGTGCTTGGAGCGTTTGTGCTCCGCATTGAACCGCTATGAACCGCCATGAACCGCCATGAACCGCCATGAACCGCCATGAACCGCCATGAACCGCCATGAACCGCCATGAACCGCTATGAACCGCTATGAACCGCCATGAACCGCCATGAACCGCTGTGAACGTCGGTGGCTTGCTGTGAACCGCTGTGACTCGATGAGATCCGTGCGACGATCCATAACCCCACCTCCGAGAGATTCGCCACAATCACAGGAGGCTGACTGACATGCTTCCGCAAACACGCTTGACAAGCACCTCGGTAGCGATACTATTTGCAATCGAGTTGCGTTTTGGGTTGTTGAGCGAGTCGTCATGGAGCGGCGAGCGGTGCTCGCGGCTGATCGCTCGCGGAGCGAGGGTGGAGAGTGGGGATGTCTGAGTTGGCAGCATCCGAGCATCACCCGCCGGTTTCGCCGGCTCTTCCGGGACATTCCCTACCTCCGCAGCGTCCGCGCCATGGGCAGCAGGAGCACCAAAGTCGGCATGGGCACCAGGGGCGAGGTTCGCGGGACGCGATGGTGCCTCGGTGGGTGGCCACCCTGGCGTGGGTCAACGGTTGGGCGAATCACGATTTCTGTCCGAAGGCGAATCGATACCTTGCTTGGCTGAAGTCGCCGCTGACCTGGGTGACGGCGGCGGCATTGGCTTCGGGTTTGGTGGGAGCGGTCGCCGCACCCCAAGGTTGGGTCGTCTGCGTCGCTTTGTTCGGCACGGCGGTGCTTGGGGCGATCTGGCCGTGGCTTGCCATTCGCGGCGTGACGGCGGAACTGTCGTTCGAGCGGACTCGATGTCACGAGGGAGACGAAGTTTTCGTGGAGCTCTCGGTGGCGAACCGTTGGCCTTGGCCGGTCTGGGGATTGTTGATCGAAGGTGGAATCGATGAGGACGCGGCCTTGGCGCGAGTGCCCGCGTGGTCGACAGCCCGCTATCGATTCGCTTGGCGGCCGGGTCGCCGCGGACCGCTGCCACAGGGGGTTCCCCAAGTCGCGACGGGCTTCCCGTTCGGCTTGTGGATGTGCCGTCGGCCGATCGCGGTCGGACGTCGGTTGGTCGTCTGGCCGAGACTGACTCGGTTGCGTTCAGCACCGTTTCATCGTTGCGAACATCCGTCGATCGCGGGCGGATTAGTCGATCGCCCGGGTGACGAGGGAGACATCGTTTCGGCTCGTCCCTATCGGCCGGGAGATTCCCCTCGCCGCGTTCATTGGGCCCATACGTCGCGGCGCGACGCCCTGATTGTCTGCGAACGGCAAACGGCTTCGCAGCGTCGCGCGGTGGTGGCGCTTGACCCCAAGGCCGTCCCCCAGTCGCTGGACGCGGCCATGCGGGTGGTCGCAAGCGTTTGTCTCGCCCTGCATCGCCATGGCTGGCAAGTCGTCTGCGAACTCGAGGGCCAACCGATTCGCATTTCTTCTCAGCCCGCGGCGCTTCGGTCGCTGTGGGACCGGCTCGCCCTGCATGGTTATCCCCACGTGGATGCAGGCGATGAGGAAACCAGCATGGCCGGTCGCGGAGGGCTCGCCCCGACACCCGTGGGCGGAACCGGCAAGGCGTTCCACGGGCAGCGGGGCCAAGTGACTGCCTGTGGCCTGAAAATCATGGTGACAGACGAAGCGGGCTGGCGTTCACGCCCAACGGTTTCCAACCGCCTTTCGAGCGAGTCGATTCGCTGGATTGTGGTCGAAAACACGGATCCGATAGCGCTGAATGAACTCGCGCTGTATGGACGCATGCCGGATGAATTCGCGCTGAATAAACCGACGCTGAATAAACCGGCGCTGTATAAACCGGCGCTGAATAAACCGGCGCCGCGTGAACACGTGCTGCGTGAACACGCGCTGCGTGAATCCATGTCGCATGAGTTCACGTCGTGCAAATTCCCAACAGACGCGCAACAGGCGGATGAACTTCAGGCCGTCGGTTTCGCAGGCGAACATTTCGCATCTGGCGATCGCGCGGCGAACGGCGAAGCTATACGCGCGAATGGGTCGGAGATCGGCGGTCTGGGTTCGGAACCGTGGATATCGGTCTGGCCGGGAGACGGAGGCGAACAGGACTGGATGCGACAATGGGAGCGGCGATGCCATGGCGACGAATCATTCGCATAGGTTGTCAGCCGCAAAACCGCCTGCTGCCGGAGTGGACAGGGGCCTCGCCGACCATGGTGGGGCGTTCGCGCTTTCTGTGCTCGCGGCGGCGATGTTGGCGGTCGCGCGGTCCGAGTCGAGCGACCGGCGGTGGATTTGGTTCGCATTGTTTCTGGCGGCCGCCGTTCCGCCATGGCTCCTTTCCCAGTGGCTGAAGCGCCGCCTGGCAGCGCGTCGCCGGCTCGAGTCTTTCGCGGCGTTGGTGGTGGCGGCGTGGGGCTTGATTCCGGTGCCGATCGCACTTGCCTTGCGTAGCGCGGGCATGGGTGAAGCGGTCGAGTTGACGATGATTTCGATGCTGCAGAACGCCGGTTTGATGACGGCGGCACTGGCGCGGAATCGAGCCTGGATGCAGACCGGTCAATTGGCGGCGGGATTCACGGCGACCTTCGCGTTGATGGCCGGCGTCTCGATGCCGTTGTTCCTGCTCGGCGGCTGTTTCGGACTGGGATTTATCTGGTCGTTGATGGCTGGATACTGGGAGCGGGTGCGGGCGCCTCGCGCGGCGTTGGCAACCGAACGGTGTCTGCCGGCTCGGTCGGGCGTCTTGATCGCGACGGCGGCGGCGATCACGGTGGTCGCGTTGTTGGCGGGAGGAGCCGGCGGCGTGGCCGTGTCGCTGCGGGGCTTTCTTCCAACATCGGGCGGCGAGGGCGGCGCGGACGAATTCGCGCGAGCGGGCGTGGGGGATGGCGACGCTTTGGTCGAGGCGCAGGACGACGCGAAGGGCGTGGGGCCTGTGGAGAGCGAGCTGTTTCTCGAATCCGACATGCCGACTTTGTACGACATGGCGAACGACTTGTATGGCGATCCTCCGAAGCCAAAAGTGAAGAGCGAACGGGCGATCGCACTCGATGCCGCGAAGGTGAAGCTGACGCACGACCGGATGGCCCAAAACCAGGATGGCGGGGGCCGCGAGTTCTCCGCGGTGCGCCGAGCTCCGCGACAGCCGCCCAAGCCACAGTCCGACCAGCCGTCGCCGGCCATGTTGTTTGTGAAGGGCGCTGTTCCGGCCCACCTGGCGCTAGCTCGCTTCGATCGCTTCGATGGACGCGTTTGGACGGGTACTGAAGGGGTCACCGAGTCGGCCGCGATGAGCCACTCCAAGCGGAACCCGGTTATTCGATTGGAAACCGAACATGGAAAGCCATGGCTGCGGATCGTGGATTCGATCCATGGCATCTTCCGTGGCGAGAGTCGGTGGACCGTGAAGGTGATCAATCTGCGAACCAATCGAGTCGCCGCGCCGCCGCATCCCGTCGCGCTGCATGTCGATCGACTGGATCAACCCGATTTCCTGGGCTGGACGGAGGACGGGTCGTTGGCTCTCGCCGGCCGTTCGCACATTCCTCAACTGACGGTGCTGCATTTGCGGGCTCGGCGTTTCAACCTGCAACCGCTCCGTGACCAGAACTTTCGCGGCCCAGGCGGGCCGTCCGCCGCGACGCCCCCTGAGCCCAACGCAACGGCAGGGCTCGGCGATTTTCCAGGAAACTCGGCGAGTCCTTCCAACCGCGAGTCCCTCGCGGGGCGGTTGGCGCGCGAATGGACGGCCGGTTTGCCGCCGGGCTGGCGGCAAGTGGAAGCGGTGCTCGAGCGACTTCGGACCAGCTATCAATTCGATGCGACGGCGCGAGTGCCGGAGGACACGGCGGACGCGGTCGAGCATTTCCTGCGCGCGGGTCGCGGGCCGGATTACCTGTTCGCATCGGCGTGCGCAACGATGCTCCGCGAACTCGGTCACACGACACGGTTGGCGACCGGTTTTTACGCCCGACCGGAACGCTGCAATCCGCAGTCGGGATTCACCGCTGTGCAAGCGGATGATGTGCATGTCTGGGTAGAGGTGGCGATTGGCGGCCGGCATTGGGTGGCGATCGAGCCGACGCCGGGTTACGAGCCGCCGGGAGAGACACTGACGTTGTGGGAATGGGCGGCGCGAAAGGCGGGACGGATTGGTCGAGTGGTCGCGGCCAACGCCGGGACGTTCGCCATCCTGGCCGCGCTGCTTGCCGTCGCCTTCGTCGCGCGGAACTGGTTAGCCGACGCCGTCGTCGCCAGCCTGCTCGTGCTGCTCGCGACACTCGCGGACGGCGGCCGATCACGGCGCGCGGTGTTGAACGCCATGCGGCTCATGGAATGGCGAGCTCGGCGAGCCGGATTCCGTCGGCCGCCTCACGTGACGCTGTCAGTGTGGTATGGCCGGATTCGCCCGGTTCTCGCACCGGACGCCGGTGACGCGCTGATGCGACTGCTGGCCGCTGCCGAACGGTGGTTGTACGCGGTTCCCGAACCTTCGCTCGGCCGAAACTGGACCGGATCGCAAGCGGTGGCCCTGGGGAACACGGAGCCGACCGCGATCTCCGTGATCCACCTGTGGCGTCGCCTTCCAGGCATCGCGACGTTGCGTCGGGCCTTTCGTGAAACGGCGGCGCCAGCCGCGAACCCTGGGAGTTAGCGATGAGCGTTTCAGACACGGTTTCCCATCGCGGCCCCGCACCGCTTGCTTCCACAAAGACGTTGGGAGGAGCTGGCCACGGGCCGGTCTGCGAGCACCAGGAGTCGATCGATGGCTTGCGAGCGGCGTTGAACCGCACGTTGATCGGCAAGGAGTCGACCGTGGAGATGGTGTTGGCGTGCTTGCTGGCGCGGGGCCATCTCCTGTTCGACGACCTCCCCG
Source organism: uncultured Planctomycetaceae bacterium (assembly GCA_903921945.1). Lineage (GTDB taxonomy): Bacteria > Planctomycetota > Planctomycetia > Pirellulales > Pirellulaceae > CAIXSC01. The sequence continues at coordinate 8,679 of CAIXSC010000111.1, read as the reverse complement.
GCCTCGGCAAGACGACGCTCGCGAAAGCATTGGCCCACGCGGTGGGCGGCCGCTTCGCGCGTGTGCAGTGTACGCCCGACTTATTGCCTGGCGATGTGACCGGATTCAACCTCTTCAATCAACGGACTCGCGAATTCGAGTTTCGTGAAGGGCCGGTGTTTTCCGACGTGCTGTTGGCGGATGAGATCAATCGAGCAACGCCGCGCACGCAGAGTGCGTTGTTCGAAGCGATGGCTGAGCGGCAGGTGACGATCGATGGCCGGACCTATGGGTTGAGCGGCACCTTCTTCGTGATCGCCACCCAGAATCCGGTCGAGAGCCACGGGGCGTATCCATTGCCGGAAGCGCAATTGGACCGGTTCGCGATGAAGCTGCGGATCGGCTATCCGGACCCGCGCAGCGAGTTGGCGATGTTGGCCGCCAACGTCGGCGGCAACGGCCAGCCGGCACCGCCGCCGGCCGCGATCCTCGATCCGCGTCGGCTTGACGCGCTGCAGCAACACGTGGCGAATGTCCCCGTCTCACTGCCTGTGCAGCAGTACCTCGTGGATTTGGCGGCGGCAACTCGCGGGCATCGCGCGGTGACGCTGGGGCTGAGTCCCCGAGGGTTGCTGGCCTGGCAAAGAGTGGCGCAGGCCCGAGCCCACTTGCAGGGCCGCGATTTCGTGCTCCCCGACGACGTGCAAGCGGTTGCCGGTCCAGTTTTGGAGGTGCGTTTGGCGGGCGAATTCGAAGCCGCGCCGCGGATTATCGCCGAGATTCTATCGTCCGTGAAAGTGCCTGTTTTTTAGAGTCGCAAGGAACGAACGAATGACGCGAATGACGCGAATGACGCGAATGACGCGAATGACGCGAATCACGCGCGGCTTGATCGCTCGACCACGACCCGATCAAGGCGGCGCTGGACCGAATGGGATCGTTCCACGCGGCCGAGGCGCGGCGGCCAGCTTGCGTCTGCTGCCGATGCTGGTGGTGCTGGCCCTCGCGGCGGGCGGCGGCTGCCATCGTGACGCACACGAGGAGCCTGAGCACCACGTCCCGGCGCATCGACCGGCCGACTATCCGACGGCGGTCGCGCGGTTGGAAGAATTGCATCGGAAGTTTCTCGCCGGCGAGCTGGCTGGGACCGCGATGGAGCCGGCTGGGACCGCGACGGAGCCGGCTGGGACCGCGACGGAGCCGGCTGGGACCGCGATGGAGCCGACTGGGACCGCGACGGAGCCAGCTGGGACCGCGAGGGAGGCTGTGGCGATCGACCCATTCGACGAGTTCCATGATGTGGCGCGATGGCTGCCGGAATTGGCCGGCGACAGCGATTTAGCGGAAGCGGAATGGGTGCGAGTCGAGCGGCAAGCCCGGACTTTCGTCGACGCGTTCGCGCCGGTGCGGGCGGCGGCGTTGGCGGATCGACCACGGTCGTACGATGGGCGGCGGGAACTATTCGAGGCCGGCTTGCGCGAGCTTCGCGCGGTCGCGGATTCGTTTCCACGAAGCAAGATCCAGGAGACGCGGGAATGATCGAGTCGATGGCGTGCGGCGCCCTGTTGCGGTTCGTCCAGGCGGCCATTCAAGCGTCGCCGACGATCCTGATCGGGTTGTTAGTGGCTGGCGTGTTCCGTCGCTTGCTGGGGCATGAGGGCACGCGGCGCCTCTTTGGCGGCGACACTTGGCGGACGCTTCCCCAAGCGTGGCTGATCGGCATGTTGCTGCCGGTGTGCTCGCTCGGCGTGATTCCCGTGCTGCGGGAGATGCGTCGCGCGGGGGTTTCAGGCGGAGCGATCCTGGCTTTCGGCCTGACCGCGCCGTTGTTCAATCCGATCTCCGTGCTCTACGGCCTGACGCTCGCCGACCCGCTGGTCATCATTTCGTTCTCGCTCTGTTCGCTGATGATCGTCACCGTGATGGGATTCGTGTGGGATCGGCTGTTTCCGGGGACGGCGGTCGCCGAACCGGATCCGCCGCGCGTGGCTGTGGGGGCGAAGCGCATGCTGTCGGTCGCCGAATTCGCGGCGCGCGATTTGGCGGGGCCATCGACGCTGTACATGGGTGTGGGCTTGGTGGGCGTGGCATTGCTGAGCCTTGTGTTGCCAGTGGGTTCTTTGCAGAGCGCCGCCGAAGCGGACGACCCGTGGGCGCCGTTGTTCATGACGCTGGTCGCCATCCCGGCCTATGCCACGCCGATGACGGCCATGGTTCAGTTGGCTTCGATGTTCCAGCACGGGAACTCGGTGGGAGCCGCCTTTGCATTGTTGGTGCTCGGGGCTGGCGCGAATCTCGGATTGGCATGCTGGATGGCGCGGAATTACGGAGTGCGTCGGACGTTGGCGTGGTTCGCGCTGTTGTTGGCGGTGGTGATCGGTCTGGCGTACGGTGTGGACCAACCGCTTCGGCCGCGCGGGGTCGAGCCGGCGGGTCACACGCACGCGTTCGATATTTACTGCGCGCCGTTCGAACCGGATGTGCTCGAGCCGTGGACGCTGGCGGTTCGTCAAATTCGCGAAAAACTGGCGCCGCACGAAATGGTCGCGTTGTTCGCCGTGGGCCTGATCGGCGCGGCTGGAGCCGGGTTACGGATCGCGGACCCGCTGCGGCGCTTGGAAAAGTGGTTCGAACGCGAGTCGCCTCGGCCGGCGAAGTACGACATCCGGTTGCCCGGCACCGTGCTCGGCGGCGTCGCAATCGTCGGCTTGGTGGGACTGAGCATTTTTGGCTGCTACGTTTACTATCCGCCGCCTTCCGAGATCTTCGAGGAGTTGCGGTTGGTGAACGCGGAGGTGTTGAGCGCGGCCAGTTCGCGCGACTGGGACACGGCCCTGTACTGGATTCCGATCTACGATGATTGGACTCGCAAGTTGCAGGTCAGCGCGGTGCTGCGTGGCGAGGGATTGACCGACTATCGGCGGATCAAAGCCAGCATCCTCCGCGACAAATTGGAACTACTCGAACACGAAGTGGAGGATCGCGAGGTGGAGGAAGCGCGCGAGGCGAGTTTGGCGGTGGGCCGAGCCTACCGACGGATGCGTGCCGCCTACGGCCGCTAAGATCGCCGATCTGGCAGCATCGCGCAAAACAGGTCGCCGAGCCTTTGGTTTCAGATGTCCACCCGGGAACCGGCGATCGACCGCCGGCGCGTGTGCCGACCACCGAAGGGACCGCCGGGCCCCACAGGGGCCCCAAACGGGCCGCAACATGCTAGCCCAGGGCAAAGCGAAGCGGCGCAGCCGCGTAGCGCCGCCCTGGGTTCTCAGACACCCCCGAGGTCCAGCGCGCTCAAGGGCAGCACAAACAAGCGATATCGTTCCAAGCTTTCGTCGAAGTTCCCAATTCGCAATGGGCTGCCAGTGGGGACTCACTTACCACGGGATTTACTGCCTGCGGGATTCACTGCCTGCGGGATGCGGTACCGATGAGGACGCACGCAACGTTCCCGGCGTCGCTGCGCCGTTTAGCACCAATCGCATTCCATGGTGCCAAATGTCGATTCGTGAGACTCGTTTCTTTTGTGGTTCCTCTTGGGAAGTTCTTGTTTCTAGTCGTCGCTTAGCCAGCCACAGGCCGCCTAACGCACTGCTATCAGTCCGCCTTCGCAATCCAAGGAGCGAGCGACTTTTCGAGGCGAATCATGGAATCGATCATGGCCTCCTGAATCGCAGGCCACTCCGATTCGTCGTTACGTACGCCTCCCAGCTCGATCCGGGACGAAATGCGACAAGAGCGGCGATTATCGAGCCGTTCCCACAGCAACCCGCCGCCGAAATCAGCCTCGATCGTGGCACGCTGCGCGAACATCGCATCGAAAATCTGCTCGTTTTCAGCTTTAAGGCCCTTGCCCCGGTCGATGTAAAGCTCGACTCGGGCTGTGTCCTTCTTGACCACGTAGACGTAGGTCAGGCCGCTTTTTCCCGATCCCGTCGCGATCCAACCAATGTCGCCGGTTGCCAGTCCCGAGTGCAGCGATGTTCGGCTCGCCGCCCGTTCCAGCAGTCCCCGCCAGAATCGCTCCCGACGACTCGCACCGCCGTCGGACGAAGATCCGCCGTTGTCCAATGATTTGCATAGGCTGGAAAAGACCGCGTGAAACTTCTCGATCGTCGTAGCGAACCACTCGTGTTGTCGCGGCCAATCGGCCGTCGACGCCGGATTCGCCTCGGTCAAACGCACCGTGATGTGCGACGACTTGCCGAACACCAACTCCTGCCACAACAGCTTCATGCCCAACTTCGCTTCGATCTCGTCGCGCTGCGACTGGAGCTTCAAAAAGCGATCGAGCCCCTTGGGGCCGGTACACGAAAGAGCGACCCCAACTGTCCGCTTCGAGAACGTCAGATACGCCAAAATCCGGAACCAGGATTTGCCAATCGGGAAGCCTATCCAGCCTCGCGGCATCGCCTTGGTGAGTCGACGAAGTTGGCCGCGCTGTTTCACGCAATCCAGCAAAGCGGTCCAGTAGTCCAGGCACCGCTGCCGTCGTTCGCGACGCGACAGGGGTTCGGGCGCTGAATCCTGAAGCGGCCGGTAGTCGCCTCCAGCCGGTCGAGTCCACAGCGCCGCAACCTTTGCCGCCAACTGCTCGCCCCGCTTCCGAATCTCCGCCGAATTCCAGGTCGGGACCTGCTCAAAGTACTTGTTCAGCTCCAGATGGCTGGCCTTGAAGATCTCCTGCTTCTCGGCGTACGGCCGATTGCCAAGGTCCGGGTTGTACGCCGTCAGTGTCAAGTTGCCGAGCGTATGCAACCACTGTTGTTGCTCCGCCTTCCAGTCTGCGCCTAACGCATCCTTCCAGGCTTTCGCGGACTTCCCCTGGTCGATTGTCTGCGGCATCACATGCTCGATGGAGAGCTTCGCGAACTCGACGGGCTCCTTATGCTTGTGGGATCGCTCCAGTCGCTCCAGAATCAGTCGACACTTTTTGTGCTCACGATGAAATAGCGGAAAATCGACCAGTCGCGCAACGAACGTCCGATCGTCCGGCCACCCGCGCCTCAGCCAGTACGAGCGGAGGTTTTCTTCGGGCTTGTCTCCGATCGCCGCGGCCGCTTCACAGAACCATCGCCCGTAGTTGCGTGTCGAATCGCCACAAATGCTCCGTCGCAGCACGAAGCTCGCCAGCTCGCGCAGGCACGCGAGCAATTCCACATCGCCGAGCGTTTTCGCGGCGTGGCGATCCAAGAGGTTCAGAATGAGCGGATGCGCCGTGCTGATGTCCAGCGCCGCGATCTCGGTCAGAGCGTCGCGCAGCGACGGGTGGTCCTCGCACTTGTGGGGCTGTTCGAGCATCGTGGCGAGGCGAGCGAATCGCGTAAGTTCCTCGATCTGCTCCTCCGCCTTGAGACCGCGTTGCCGGTTCTGCTGCTTGAACTCGACGAACGTGCACTTCGGTTTTGAAAACAGGCCGTTGCGCATGAGGTACGTACGGTAAAATCTCGTCTGATCTTTGGCGGTGAACTCGCCCATCTGTTCGAACTGCTTATCAAAGGGCCGCCAATGGCGGGTATTGAAACCGTCCTGCTCTTCCACCGGCACCTGCATGAACAGGAAGTTGCGGATCAGGTCCGACTCTTCCAATGGCAGGCCAGTCGAGTTCAGGCTTTCAAAGATCTCGTACGGGTTTTCACCGTCGATTGTGATAACGACTAGCGCCAGCCGCTCAGTAACGGTGACGAACAGGCGACGCAGTTTCTTCTCCACATCTCCGGTCGCCCATTCTGCGATGGCCTGGCGGAAGAACCGCCAGGCTTGCGCAACCGGCTGTCGATACTGTTGTTTCTCGATCTTGCCGTCGATCACGGCGGCGAGCACTTCTCGATCACCAATTCGCGGAATGACCTTAAATCGCTGCAGATCTTTCTTCTTTCGCAGCACGAGATAGTCGATGGTGACATCCTCGACGAGTTCTTCGATTCCCGTGTCCTTCGCGACATCGCGCAGCGCCGCGAGCAAGATCGTTAGGGTCGTCAACCTTTGCTGGCCATCAATCAGTTGGAATCGCGGAACCTCGCCGGGGACGAGGTTCATCGGAGTGCAAACGAGCGGCCCCATGAAGTGCTGGCTGTCGTTTTGTTCGTCGTCGAGAAGCGTCCAAAGATCGCCCAACAGCCGCTCCCAGTTCTGCTTACGCCACGAGTAATGCCGCTGGAAGAAGGGAATCAGGTACTGAACCGGCGAATGAAGGATTCCGCGAACAGTCTGGGCTCGTGCATCCATAGAGGTTTTGCTAAGTTTCGAACTGAAAAATCAGGACTGAAAGTGATCACGAGCGCCGGACGCAAAGGGTTATCGGCTCCGGCGTTGCGTCTTGGCTGACCGGCTTTCTAGCTAACGATGACGCCATTATCGCCTTTCCGCGGGTCGAAGCAAGTTCGAGCAAGAAGTGGCCATCGTCCGATCGAAAAGGCACGTTGAGCGTTTCACGGCTAACGGTTTGAGTTGGACTTCGGCATCGGCGAGCGCCGAAACTCGCGGGAATTCTAGGGGAAGGGGCGCGAAAGCGGCGTGATTCGTCGGGGAAACAGACCGTTTCGGATGAGTAACCGAGGCGGAACTCGAACCCGCACAGTGGTATACGCCTTGTGCTCCATCAAGACTTGATTCTGCAGTTCCGAACGGGCGTTTCTCCGACACGACGGGGGGCGTGCAAACCACGGTCACTGGCGCTTTGGCGGCAATGCAGTTTTTTTTCGGCCTGCTGGGGCAAGCGAATCTCCGACCGAGGTTATCGGCTTGAGGGCCATACGTCCAATCTGCGCACGCGACGTGTCGGCGTCTGCCACCGTGGCTGACGCAGTGGCTGACGCAGTGGCTGCCACCGTGGCTGACGCGGGTGGCGCGACGCTATCGGGTGCCCGCACGGCTTGAATCATGGCTGGCAATTGTAACGACAGAATCTCCCGCAATTCGGCGGCGGAATGATAGCGTCGAATCTGAAACAGACCCACGTCGAAATGCAGCCTCGCTTTGGCACTGTTGCTGAATGATTTCGTAGGTTTTCGCCATTCTCCTGCCGGCAAACGACATGATGACGAAGACTATGCCTTTGGAGACTTCGTTCCTTTCAGCGACGACGCGTGCCGCTTCCAGGGTGTAAAAATCCTGGCCGCCCACACGTGCCGCCGCCGCGGCGACAGGCTGGCGAGCCGAATTCAAAGGGCCAACACCGGGACGGGAGTCGAAACGCGTCATGTGTCCAGTTTGCCGCTGTGTTGATCGACTGTCAATGGTTCGAAACCGCTGGTCCCACTCGGCGCGTGACCAGCCGACATCACAGGCGTTGGGACTCCAAATGACGAGGAACGCCAGCGCCGCGAGCAATCGACGTTCCTGAAGTATCAAAACGACAAGGGCCAATATGCCGACTTTCACGCCCTCCGCAAGACGTTCATCACGAACCTGTCGTGGGCCGGCGTCTCGCCGAAGACGGCCCATTTGCTCGCCCGCCACTCGGACATCAACCTGACGATGAACTCGTACACGATGCTCGGCGTGCTCGATCAGGCGGCGGCGGCGTTGTCAGGGGCTTCTTCCGCATGTCTCGGACATACATGCGCTGATCTCGGCGTTCTAATTCAAACAGCCCGACTGCGGCTACGAGGTCGCTTAATTTGGCGAAGCCATAGTTTCTTGGGTCAAAGTCGGTTGCAGCGCGGCTAATGTAGCTCCCAACTGGGCCAAGGTGAGACCATCCGGTTTCATCGGATGAAGCTTGGATCCCGCCGCGGATGAGCGTGATAAGACGAGTATCACATCTGAACTCCTTGACTGGCTTCGGGATCAGGGGAACTTCAGAGTCTCCCTCCGCCTTCTTGGCGAGAACCTCGGTGTAAATGAATCGGTCGCACGCCGTCACGAACGGCTTTGGCGTTTTCTCTTCTCCAAATCCGTATACGCGCCGGCCGGATTCGCGGATTCGAGCTGCCAATCGTGTGAAGTCACTGTCGCTAGACACAAGGCAGAATCCGTGGCAGTTCCCAGCGTACAGTAGATCCATCGCGTCGATGATCATGGCGCTGTCGGTTGCATTCTTGCCAGTGGTGTAGCGGAACTGTTGGATCGGCTGGATTGAATGCTCAAGCAGAGTCGGCTTCCACTGGGACAGGTTGGGCGTGGTCCAGTCGCCGTAGATGCGCTTGACACTGGCAATCCCCAGTTTTGCGACCTCGGCAAGCAATCCCTCGACGATCGAAGGGTTCGCGTTATCCGCATCAATCAGCACGGCAAGAGGATGATTCATGTCGTTCGGTGATGCCATTTGAGCTATTTGAGAAGCCGAAAAGCGCAATTCTGTAGTCGGGGAAGCGCCAACGTATTTCGTGGCAATGGCCACACCAGCTGGATAACGCTTCTTCTAAACACCAGAGTACTTAGGACCGAAGTCTGGTCAAGTCAATCAACTTAGACTTTTCGCCCCGCTCGCCCCTTTTGCATTATTCGGGGGCATCATCCACAGAGCATCGGACCTGGACTTGCGACCGATTGCCGGGAAAGGATTTGGCGTTTGACATCGGGGTTAGCCCTCAGGAGACCGGCCGGTGGCGAATTTGTATTTGGCATCTTCGAGGTGCCGACAGTGGTGCCGAGACACAGGACTTTTGGTGCCGTTTCTGGCGCCGTCGACTTCGCCGCTCTACGGTCGAGTTCGCCGCAAATTGCCGCGAATTGCCACCAAGACGAGGGACTCGGCAG
>CAIXSC010000110.1 GCA_903921945.1 uncultured Planctomycetaceae bacterium | reverse complement strand
AGGTTTTCCTCGGAGTCCGCGATTCCCTGTTTCAGCCGAGCGAAATTCTGTTCGAGCTCGGCGACCACGCCGTCGACGCGGTCTGGCGAGAAGATCTCCGTCGCCGCGTCGGACTTGGCGGCGCCGCCCTTGCCGTCTTGTTTCACTAGCGGCAACCGCAGGAGCTCGCACGGATCCACGCCTTCACGCTGCTGCTGGAAGGCTTGCTCCAGGCGTTCCAGTTGCGCCTTTCGGGCGGGGATGTTACGGCGAAGCTTCGCCAAATCCTGCTCGGCGCCCGCCAAATGCACGTCTGCCAACCGTTGCGGCACCTTCAGCACATCAACCGTTTGCCGCAAGAGATTGTCCAAATCGGCGGCCAGCAGCGGGTTCCAGTCGAGCACATGGATGTCGACGGTTTGGCCGTTCTTCTCCACGAGAAAGTCGCGGACGTAGCGGCGAATCTCCAGCAGCGTCGCTCCAACCTCTTGCCGCAGCTGCCGGAACGATTGCCGTTCCTGCTCGATCGCGTCATCGATCAAATAGAAATCGCGAAGCATCGGATCGACGATTTCCACACACACATCCGGCGGCAGCCCAAGGTTGATCTTGAACGCGTCAAGCTGGCCTTCGAAGCCGTTCAAGGCGTTGATCAACTGCGCTTCGGCGACGACCAACGCTTGCTGCGACTGCTCGACTTGCAAGGCGAGCTGCGTGATTTTGGTGTTCTGCGACGCACCGGTCGCGCCGAGCGGCTTTTGGCGTTCTTCCGTCAGTTGTTCCCGCAATTGCTCGAGGTTGTCGCGCAGCAGTTTGATATTCAGCTCTTGGTTGCGGATTTGCAGTTGTTGCTGCAGAAGCCCCATGAAGCCGCCCGCTTGCGCCGCGCCAGCGCCCTGGGCGCCGCCACCCCCGGTGCCCGTCACATTCAGACGGCCGAAGCCAGCGCTTCCAAGTCCGCTAAAGCCGTCCAGGCCGGAACCGCCGAGCACGCCACCGCGGCGCGTCGGGCCTGTGTTGGCGGACGAACGCCCCGTCATCACGTCGACATAAAACGCCTGCTGGTACCGCTGCATCGCGCGAACATTGCCCAGCAGCGAGCGTTCCGATACCGTCAAACGTTCGAGAATGCGATCCCGGCCCGCCGCCCGCAACAGCGGCTGAACTAGGCTGAAATCAAGCAGCGTGATCGAGGTGTCGCCACCCGAGAAATTGAATACCAGATTGTTGGCGAAATTCACCACCAAATCGGTACCCGTCGCGAACGACTTCCGCATCGATAGGCCCCGCGCTCCGCCCGCGCTCGTCTCCGCGCCGCTGATGGCCCGGCCGCTGTTGAACGTGTTCGCTGTCAGCACGTTGCCGCCGCGATTCGCTCGCACGGTGTAGTCGGTCGAGTAGCCGGCGAAGAACTGGCTTTCGAAGCGGAATCGCTCGAAGCTGACATCCAACGCCGATAGATACAGCTCCTCGATCTCCTGTTGGTAAGGCCGCGAATGAAGCCGCGCCAAGCGAAGGACCGTGGGCGTGTCGAGCCGCAAGACGCCGCGTTCGTCGAGCGGCAGGAATTCGCGCCAAACCGGATTCTCCACGCTGTCGATCGAACCGGAGGCATGCCAGCCGGGATAGCCTTTCTTGCCGTTGACCTCGTGCATGAATTCATGCGAATACGGGTCGTCCTTCGGCATTGGCGGCGTGTCGGCCGCGAATGGGTCGAACATGCGCGACCGCGGGTCCACAAACACGCTGTAATTCGAAATGTCCCAGTGGTCGCTGCTGATCTTTTCACCGATCAACGCGTGGGCGTCGATGTCGGCCTGCCGTCGGTAGTGCGCGCGATTGCATCCGGACGCTGCGAGCGAGAACGCCAGCGTCCACAAAAGCGCGCTTCGCCCGCAGCGATGAACAGCCCGCGCCAGTCGTCGCGCCGGAGAATCGTTCCCGGTCTCCGCCAGGAACGGGCGGTTCAGGCCGCGTAACAAGCCGCGCAGGCCATGGCGGGCAAGGGTCGGCACAAAATTGGAAAAGCGGTTCTTCATGCGGCACCTCGCTTGCCTCGGGGGCGTCGAGCGGCCAATCGAGACACGGGAACCCCATCGGCGTTGGCGGCTCCACGGCCGGCCTTTCCGCTTCCAGCCACAGCCGTCGCGCGGGGCTTCGCGAACGTTCGTCGGGTGGTGCGGTTTTGAGCGGGCGGCCAAGTGGCGAACGTGCCCGGCGCGACGCCTCGCAGCCAGCCAGCCACGAACGTGTTGAACGCCTCCATGGCTTCCGCCAACACCGCTCGCCCCTCCGCCGTAAGTTCAATCTGCTGGCAGTTGTCGCCATCGGGAACACGCGAGAATTGCAACAACCCGCGATCCCGCAAGTCGTACAGGATTCCGCTTAGCTCGCCGCCACTAAGGCCCAACGGTCCGGCCAGCCCCGCCTCGCTGTACCCGGTTTGGCCGCTGGCCGGCTCGACAGGCCCCAATTCGCCGCGAACCGCGTCGCCGAAGGCGGCTTCAGGTCGCGCAGCGACCGGCGGCCGGGAACAGGCCCCGAGCAGCAACAGTTCCGTGTCGCTCAAGTGACGCGGATGGCCCACCATCGCCAACCGCTGCCTCAGTTCCCGGCCTGCTTGCAGGATCGCGTGGACAAGCGTCAACCCATCCTCGTTCGTCGGCCCCGCGTCCCGCGTCCGAGGACGGCGAGCGTTGGGCATCTTGCCACCGGAGAGAGTCATGAACGGTCCTTCGCCATTGAGGGGGCCGCGGGTCGGTAATGTCCGCCGGGACCGCCGCGGTGCTCTCTGTTTCGGCCGTTAGGCTGCGCAAACTTTAACGATTGAACCTCCTTTACCGATCCCGCAGAGATTTACGATCAAATCGTCCTTGGGGTCATTCGCGACTGGGCGATCTGCGAAATCTGCGAGGATCCCGCGTCTTCCGCCCGATCGTCAACTCCGGGCCTGATCCTCCGAGTCTTTCCCGCAATTTCTTGACGCTCTATTCAGCCCAGCTTACCATTGGGACGACATAGAATTCGAAGACTCGATGTCCTGCGCAACCGGCCCCTCCGCCGTCCGGTGGCGAACGTTGTTTTCGATTCGATCCTGCGGCGACCACGACCTTTGCCGAGCTGCTCATGAATACGGCCTTGATCCTGGCGATCCTCGTCACCTTGTTTTTCCTGGTGATGGTGGGATTGAGCTACAAGTCGTGGAAGTGGTACCAGATCGCCATGGCGGTGTTGGTTTTCGGTTCCACGCTGCCGGTCGCGACCTACATGGCGATCGCGCTGAAGACTCGCACCGAGTGGTCGAAGCTCGGCGAGGGCCTCGAGAAGCAGGTTGTGGCCAAAGAAAAGGAAGCGTTCGCGTTGCGCGAGGGCAATCCGGAAGTCGCGAGTCCCGAACCGTTGACCTTTCTTCGCGGGGCCCAGGGCGAGGTTTTTCGGATCCTGATCAATCGCGGCCGGGTGTGGCGCGGGTGCTCGCTGGCGAATGTGAACGTGCAGGCCAGCACGCTGAAATTCACGACCGTGCCGCCCCAACCCGGCGATCCTGGCCCGCCGGGCCTGGAGGTCAAGAACGTGGTTTACCTCTTCAAAGAGGTGAATGTCCAAAGCGTCTTCTCGGAGGAACCGCGTTACGCGCCGGCGGTCTACGTGGGCGAGTTCCAGGTGACGGAGGTCGCGGACCTGGATGTCACGATCTCGCCGACGCTGCCGCTTGACGCCCAGCAAGCGTCGCACTTGGCCCCGGGCGGCGACGTCCGCTGGACCATCCATGAGAAGATGCCGACCGACAACCCCGAAGCCTTCGCCGGCCTCGATGAACCCAAGCTTCGCGCATTGCTGCCAAACGTCATGCAGATCGAACCGGCTCGCTACGAGCAATTGATCCAGTCGTACCTGCGCGATGGCCAGGAACCGGCGGAGACGGACCCGCCCGCTCGGCGGTGGATGGAAGTGGAATTCCAAGCTGAACACACCGAAACGGTCGACAGCGCGACAACGCAGGTCGATCGTGATTCGCGATACTTTGACGACCAGGGTCGGGCGCTGGTGCCCGGCTTGCGATCCGGCGGACCAGTGAAGTTCACCAAGCAACAGAAGGCGATCTTGCCGCTGGCTCGAGCGGAAGAGTTGATCAATGCGGGCACCTGCAAGAAAGTGCGCGACGTGTACCGACGGGAATTGAAAGACTACGCGGCCAGTTTCCATGAGATCGCGGTTCGCATGACTTACCTCGCGGATCGCATTGGCGAAGTGACCCGGCAAACAGCCACGTTGGTCGACGCTCAGAAGAAGGCCCAAGCCCAAATCGATTATCGCACCCAGGAAAAGGCGAAGTTGGAGCAGGACTTGGCGAAGTTCCAAGCCGAAGGCACGGCGGTGAAAGCGTACGCCGAGCAACTGGTGACCGCCGTGAATGCGACTCGCGGCCGTGCCAATGAACTATTTCGCACCAACTTGGCTCTCGCAGCCGAACTCGCCGCGCTCCAAAAGCAGTTGGCGGACGATATCAACAAGCGAACCGCCCAGCCGACCGCCGCGAACTAGCGGTGCATCGAGCCCTGTTCGCGTCAGCGTCGACTTCATCTTCGACGCCACCATTCGGGTCGCAATCGGGTCGCAAGCGCGGTCATTCACGGACCCGCATTCCGGCTAGCGGCTTCAGCGCATAGGCTGGCAACACCGGAGCGGGTCCGCGTGCGCGGAACGGCGTACCGATCCGACCTGAAACATTACAACCTCGCAAGAAAACAATCGCGGCGAGCATTTCCGCAGTGT
>CAIXSC010000109.1 GCA_903921945.1 uncultured Planctomycetaceae bacterium | reverse complement strand
GGGGCCACCGATGATGTTGTCCGCCGCCTCACCCTCGCCTTTGAGCAGCAAGTCCGCCTTGCAGATGGCGTAGGTCTCGGCGTTGATCTCCTGGCCGTACAGGAGCGTGGCGACTTGCTTGCCATGCGACTCGGCCAGTTCGGTGAGCGTATCTTCCGCTACGGTCAACATGCCGCCTGTCCCGCAGGCTCCGTCGTACAACAGGTAGGTGCCCGATTCGATCTGACCAGCGATCGGCAGGAAGATTAGCTTGGCCATCAGCTTGACGGCATCGCGCGGCGTCCAGTGTTCACCGGCCTCTTCGTTGTTTTCTTCGTTGAACTTGCGGACAAGTTCCTCGAAGATCGTCCCCATCGCGTGGTTGTCGAGTCCCGGATGCTTCTCGGTGTCGTCACCGTTCTTCACCGGGTTGGGGCTGAGGTTGATCTCCGACGAAAGCAGTTTCTCGATGAGTGTGCCGAGTGCATCGGCCTTTGATAGGCGGGGAATCTGATTGCGGAACTCGAAGTTCTCCAGAATGTCCTGGACGTTAGATGAGAAACCGTCCAGGTAGTCCTCGAAGTCGGCTCGAAGCTGGGATTGGCTGGCCCTCGCCCGCAAATCACGGAGTGTGAACTTGGACGTGTTGTAGAATGCCTGGCCGCTCGCCTGTCGCAAGGCGGCGTCTTGGTTGGTGACGCCTGCCTTGTCCAAGTTCTTCTTCATATCGAGCACGGCTTGCTTGGTCGGCTCTAGCACAGCATCCAGCCGCCGCAACACCGTCATGGGCAGGATGACGTCGCGATACTTGCCACGGACGTAAAGGTCGGTCTGTTATTGCTGTTTTTCCTTTATCAAAGCCTGGATAGCTCGTTGGCCGCCGCGCAGCGAGCGGTCACGGAGGCCTCGGAGCAATTGGACAGCAAGCAACGAAAACTCTTGCAGTCCAAAAAGGCGGTCCGGAAGCTGCGCGAATACGAGGCGAAGTCGCTGCCGCCGGACGGCGAAGTGGCGCGATCGCTGTACCAGAATTGGTTGCTGGAACGGCTCGAAGCCCATGGCTTTCGCGACGTGAAGCTCAGCGTCACCGGCTTGCGGAATCGTGTCGACGCGATCCAGTTGCATACTTTCATCGTGGGATGCCGAGGCAACTTGGCTCAGCTCACCCGATTTATGCACGATCTCTATTCCGTGGATCGGCTGACGCGAGTCCGCCGGCTCGCGTTAAAGCCGATCAGTGACTCGAAGGACTTGGACGTTGGCTTCTCGATCGAGGCGTTGTCGCTGAAAGGCGGCGAATTGAAAGACCGCCTGGCCGAAACTCCGTCATCCCGGCTGGCGCTGCCGACGGTCGCCGAATACGAACAGGCGATTGTTGGACGCAATCTGTTCGCACCCGAGAACCGGGCTCCGAAGATCGCCAGCGTGTCGAGTCAGCGCGGCTATCCACAGACCTCGTTGCGATTCGGGGTGAAGGCCGAGGATCCCGACAAACTCGATCAGATCTCGTTCGCGTTGGCGGAAGGGGCGCCCGAAGGGGCAAGGATCGATGCAAAGACCGGAGATTTTTCATGGACGCCCAAGAACAAAGGCGACTTTTCAGCGACCGTGGTTGTGACCGACAACGGCTTGCCGGCGCGTAGCGACAAGTATGTTGTCAAAATCGCCGTGGTCGATCCGCCGCCACCGCCGCCACCGCCCAAACCCGAGCCGCCGATGAAGCCCAAGCTCGATTTCGATGATGCCAAGTTCACGTTTGTCACGGCGTTATTGGAGGTGGGGAACCGTTGGGAAGCCTGGTTCACCATTCGCACGTCGGGCCAAGTGCAAAAGCTGCGAGCGGGCGATAAGCTGGCGGTCGGCAGCATTGAAGGCAAAGTCGTTCGAGTCGACGCGTTGCAGGTCGAAATTGAAACGCCCGAGCAGCGGTTCGTGGTTGCCCTAGGCGACCACCTTTTGCAAGGCAAGCCAGTTCCCGCCGCCGCTGGCTCGCCCTAGTCTCGCGGATCGACGACTTTTCCCTCGCCTTGATAGGCCCTTGACAGACCATTCCTCCCACCTCTTACATTTGATCCTTTCATGCCGCAGGCCATCGCGCGGAGCGCGGAGATCATCGTTGTCGGCTCGATCAATGCCGACTTGGTGGTGCGCGGGGACAGGTTGCCACAGCCGGGCGAGACGGTGATCGGCGGTCAGTTCCGCCAAGTGTCGGGGGGCAAAGGGGCGAATCAAGCGGTCGCGGCGGCGCGGTTGTCGCGGTCGCCGGTGCGTTTCCTCGGCGCAGTGGGTGACGACGCCTTGGGCCGCGACTTGCGAGCGACCCTAGGCGCCGAATCGAACCTGGACATCACACGCGTGCGGACGGTGGCCGGCCAGGCCACCGGCGTGGCATTGATCATGGTCGACGCGGGTGGCCAAAACACGATCTCCGTCGCGTCCGGCGCGAATGCCGACCTTCGTCCGGAGATCTTGGAATCCGTGGAGGCGTCAACGTGGCGGTCGGCCCGCGTGTTGCTGGCCAGCCTCGAAACACCGCTCGACACAGTTCTGGCCGCCCTCCGGCAGGCCCGGCGGCACGGACTGGCGACAGTGCTGAATCCGGCTCCCGCCGCCGAACCGATCGCCACCCGCGAATGGCTCGAAGTCGTCGACGTGCTCACGCCGAACGAGACCGAACTGGCGATCCTCAGCCGCATGCCGGTCGACGGATTGAAGTCAGCCGAACTGGCTGCACGGCACCTCCAGACACTCGGGGCCCGCACCGTCGTCGCGACACTTGGCGCCCGCGGCGCGCTATTGGTGCCCGACTCGGCCACCGGTGAACGCGCCGCATGGATCGAACCTGTTTCGGTCAGCGCCGTGGACACGACGGCGGCCGGCGACGCGTTCAACGGCGCGCTCGCGGTGGCGATGGCCGAAGGACTTCCGGTCATCGACGCCGCTCGCTGGGCTACTCGCGCCGCCGCCATCAGCGTGACACGCGCGGGTGCCCAACCATCCCTGCCCCGCCGCCACGAGCTCGAGGAAACCACGGATGCGAGTAGAACGGCGCCAGGCGAGTTAAGGGACGCCGTCTCGAAGGGAATCGATGAGAAGGGGGTCGAGGCGAAAAGCAACGGCGCAACGCAGGTCGAGGCGGAGGGCAGTGGCGCGGAGGGCAGTGGCGCGAACGGCTGCGGCGCGAAGGGCAGTGGCGCAGCGTCGGGCGGCGCGGCGGTGAACAGCGAAGAGGCGCGAGTCGGCGGAGGTGACGTGTTGTTTCGCCTCTACAGGCCTGACGATTTGGAAACGCTGAAGCGGTTGACGGTCGATTCGTTTTCCGGCGTCACGTTGGAGCAGAACATCGAGGAGGCGTTGGGGTTGTTGGGCGGCCGGGACTGGCGCTGGAGGAAGGCACGGCACTTGGATGAAGACGTGGCGGCCAACGCGTCGGGCATTTTTATTGCCGAGCGGGCGGGGCGGATCGTGGGCTACATCACGACCCGAGTGAATCGGGCGACGGCGTGTGGCCGAGTCCCGAACTTGGCGGTCGCCGCCGACTGCCGCAATCTTGGACTCGGGCGACAGCTCATCGAACTCGCCCTGCATTATTTCCGCGCCGAGGGCCTCGAGTACGCGGTGATCGAAACGATGGCCCGAAACGCCATTGGCCAGCATCTTTACCCGGCCTGTGGCTTCGAGGAGGTCGCGCGCCAAGTCCACTTCGCTCGTCGTCTCTAACGCCGCAAGCATAGGACGAGCGACTCGGGGCGACGACGGGGACGGTCAAGTCGACAGGCAGCGGGCAGTGGGCAGCAGGCAGTGGGCAGCAGGCAGTGGGCAGCAGGCAGTGGGCAGCAGGTGGCAGCCCGCCGGGCTTCGAGAAGAATCCGTGGATGGCGATCGGCGGTGGCCGCTGAAAAGCGACACAGGAGCCGGCTAGCGGATGGAACTCCGGGAGTGGGCGGTGAGGGATTCGAACCCCCGGCCTCCACCTTGTAAGGGTGGCACTCTAACCGCTGAGTTAACCGCCCCGGGCTCTACGGAATGTAGAACGCTAGGCATCGAGTGTCAACGCATCGCGGCGGGGTCCGCATCGCCGCATCGCTATCCGGCCATGGCACGAGGACGCAGACGAGGCCTGCGGGCCCGCCTTGCGTCGTCAGCTGGCCCTCTTCCGCCGCCAGCACGCTGTGCGCCAGGAAAAACAGCCAGGATTCCCGGAAAAATTTTCCATTTATGGCGCCCGCTTTGGCTCGCGTTTCGCGATTGGAGGGCTGGCGTCGCGCGTCTCCCTGCTGGATTCGCGTGGACGTCCGCGAAAGAGCGGCCGGAGAGCGTGTTAGCCCCACGCGCGCTGCTGAGGTGCGATGCCTCTGCTTAGTCTCCGGCCGCTCTTAACGCGCTGACAGGGTAGCAGTGGATTCGCACGGGCACCACCAGCGTCAAGCTATACGGGAGACGTTTCGGGAATACCGCCAAAATACCCGCGCCATGCCGTGTCGACGATCGTCGTATCCAACAAACGCGGAGCGGAGCGCAACCGGATGATGTCGAGCGACCGCTCGATCAGATCACGCGGTTCGCAACCGCGGAGCGAGCGGTTTTCGGCGCCGTATCGCGACAAGATATGTTCCAGTATTCCAGGAGCCAGTTCGATCTGGCGACTGTCCGCGTAGCGCGCGAAGATCCGCCGGTAGTCCTCGACCGTCGGGTTATCGATCCGCAGTCGATAGCCCATCCGCCGCAAAAAGGCCGGGTCGGCGACATCGCTGGGCGTGAGATTCGTGGCGATGATTAGCAATAATTTAAATGGCATGCGGATCTTCTGGCCGGAGAGCAGCGTCAGGAAGTCGACTCGCTCTTCGAGCGGCACGATCCAGCGATTGAGCATTTGCTGCGGATCGACTCGCTGGCGACCGAAATCGTCGATCATGAACACGCCGCCATTGGCCTTCACGTGCGCCGGCGCCTCGTAGCACTTAAACGCCGGCTGATACGCCAAGTCCAGATCCTGGAGCGTCATTTCGCCGCCCGTCATGATGAACGGACGCTGGATGCGGGTCCACCGCTGGTCGACTCGGCCATCCTGTTCCATGCCCGGAAGCGGCACATGCATCTGCGAGTCGAAGAAGCGGATGACCGCATTGTCGATAGCCAGCGCGTGCGGCACCCACAGCGGTCCCGCCATCAGGTTCCTCAAAGCGCGGCCGAGCGTTGTTTTGCCGTTCCCTGGCGGCCCGAACACGAAGAGGCCGCGTCCCGAGGCGGCCGCCAGCGTGGCGATCTCGGCGGACTCGACGCTCAGCACCATTCCCCGCAACGCCTCTTCGGCCATCGCCTGCGAGACGACCGGGCGGTTCGTTTCCTGCATTTCAAGCATCTGGATGTATTGGGCAAGCGGCACCGGCGCCGGGCCGAGATAGCCGCTCGTTTCGAGCGATCGCGTGGCTGTGTCCCGGCCCCGCTGGGTGATCGCGTACCGATGATTGAATGGTGAAAGCTCGGACTGGATTTCGATCATCTTTTCATGACGCAAATCCCAGCACAGTTCATTGACCAGCTTGAGCGGCAGGCCCAGACGCCGTGTCAGCCATTCGGTGGTGAACGCGGACGCCAGATTCGCCAGACGCAGCGTCAGTTGTTCCAGTTGGAGGATGTCGAGCCCCGTGTCGCCAATCACCTTCGGCGCCCGCGGCGCCGCGCCGAGCTCTTCAGTGCTCTCCAGCGATCCGCCAGGAGCGTCTTTCGCCGTGCCGCTCGCTAACGCGTCGGGGGGGCGCGGCGAAACGCGATCCGTCTCGCGCGTGGCGGAATTCGGGGTAACGCCGACGTGTCCCTTCATAATCTCTTCCGGCTGCAACGCTTTCATGGACACCTCGCGTGTGGCCCGCGGACGCGGTAGCTGGCAGTCGCGACGGACGCGACCGTCTCAGCCGCCCTCAGGCCTCGAATGGGATTTCAGGAGAAACGGTCGTACTGAGTGGAGCGGGGACGCGGTGACTACTTCACCGTTTCCCGCCGCATCGTCACCGTCGCGGTAAGGTTGGCATTGGCGGGGAGAAACCAGGGAGCAAAACTACTGATCGCCGAATAGGGCACGGACACCGTGACGGACACCGGAGTGTCGTAGCCGCCCGAACTGGGCGCCGTCGGGTTGGTCGTTACCGCAATCGAAGTCGGGCCAATCCCGGACGTTGACAGCGACGCCGTCGCTTTGGAACGCACGGACGTGGAAGTCGACCCGTCTAAAATGGCGACTCGGCAGGCATCCTGCGCGGCGGCGGTTACCGCGTGTTTCAGCATGAGCGCCCGGGATAACTCGAACATTCCCACGACGATCAAGATAAAGACGGGCAGCACCAACGCCAATTCGGCCGCAGCCGCCCCGCAACGGACGGCATCGCGTTTTCGCCAGCGCGGAGTTCCGCGGAAGCAGCGGCGATCGCTGCTTGCTCGGAACGTCCCCAGCCGCCCGCGGAACTCTTTCGCCATCGCGTAACTCGTTTTCAAAAAATGGTTTGCGACCATCGCCCGGAGCCGTTGCGCGGGCCTTCCAGGCTCGCGTCTACCCGCCCAAGGCAGATTCGCCCGCTCGCGCTCCAATTCAAACATAACATCCATTTTCGATGTGGCCATTTTTTTTTGGCGACGTAGATTGAAGGTAGGGGCTAGGCAAACCTGTGATTGAGGGCGAGCCGACGGCCTCGGACAGTAGACCGATTAAGGGGGGATTGGGAATGGTGAACACGAGGCAACCGGGATCCATCGCGGAAGCTCAGGCGAGTGCGAACGCGGGCCTGAACGGGAATTCACACGCCCAAGCTGACAACAACCGTTCGGCGGCCCCCACTGCAACCTCGCGTCCTTGTGGCCGCGGCGGACCACGCCACCGTCAGCGTGGTCGCCGCCAGCGCCGAGGTGCGATCGTGGCATTGTTCCTCATTCTGGCCGTGGTACTGGTCGGGATATTGGCGCTGACGGTGGACGTGGGACTCATACACACAGCGCGTCGCGAAGCGCAAGTGGCGGCGGACTCGGCCGCGCTGGCCGCGGCCGCCTATGTGCCGACGAGCACGACGGAGGCGACGGCGGCGGCGATCGAGTTCGCGGGTTACAACAAGATCGACGGCACGCCGATCACGTCTTCGTGCGTCGAAGTGCAGTTTGGCACGTGGTCGCCGTCGCTGGGAGTGTTCACTCCGGCCGCAACTCCAGGCAATTCGGTGCGGGTCACGATCCGCCGCGACGCCACGCACGCGGGCCCCGTGCCGCTGACTTTCGGCCGCATCCTCAACCAAACAGGTTTTAACGTTTCCCGGTCGGCCATCGCCATGACAACGCCGCGCGACATCATCTTTTTGATCGACGTTTCCGGCTCGATGAACAACGATACCGAGCCTTGCTGGGCGACGACCGTGATAAACAATGCGTATACCAATGTCGGCACTCAGGCTATGCAACAAGTGTACACCGACATGGGATTCGGCACCTTTCCGGGAACTAGCCAATTCGTCGGCCAAGGTTTAACCGGCATTGTGAACGATGGGTGGAACTACGCTGAAATGACGAAGAACGGAGGACCGCTTTCGGCGACGACGATCCCTACGACTTACCGCATCGTGACCACCG
>CAIXSC010000108.1 GCA_903921945.1 uncultured Planctomycetaceae bacterium | reverse complement strand
CGTTTGACGCCAACTTCTTGGCTTGGGCCCAGGGTGCCGGTGAACCTCGATCGCACACCCGGTCACGCGATGAGAGAATTCGTTGGATTCTTTCTTCGTGACCTTCGTGTCCTTTCTGTCCTTGGTGGCGGCCCAAACTGGGGCGTGTGATCAACGTCCCGATTGGCGAACGACAATAGGTTGGCGGGCGTCAACGAGTTGTCGCCAAAAAGGGCCCTTCTGAAGCGAAACCGTGGGTTGAGGTTGGCCTTCGGCCAGCAGGGACAACGGTCCGGGCCCTGAGTGGTTCCGAGTGTCTTCAGCCTTTGCGTTTCCATCACTCGCAAGCTTATCGGCCAACAAGAGTTGGCGATAATGAAACGGGATTGCCGGTCATCATCGGAATCCCTGCCCGCGTGCCCGCTTGACTTCCCGAAGCGGAATCGGATATTCGGGCTTTCCGTCATGTTTCCAGCCCTCGGCCTGTCCGCGGGCCGACCTCCAGGAGAAGTTCGCAGCCATGGGACGAGCGAAGATTACGATTGTGGGAGCCGGCAACGTGGGCGCGACCACCGCGCATTGGTGCGCCGCCGCCGAACTGGGCGATATCGTGCTGGTCGACATTCCAGCCACCGAAAAAATGCCGATGGGCAAGGCGCTCGACCTGATGCAAAGCAGCCCCATCATGGGCTTTGACTCGACCGTCACGGGCGCCACCAGCTATGATGCGACCGCCAACAGCGATGTGGTCGTGATCACCGCCGGGATTCCCCGCAAGCCGGGTATGAGCCGCGATGATCTTTTGGCCACGAACGCGCGGATCGTGTCCTCGGTCGCCGAACAGGTGAAAGCGACCAGTCCGAACGCGGTTGTGATCGTGGTCAGCAACCCGCTGGACGCCATGGTGCAACGAGCCTTTCAAGTGACGGGCTTTCCGGCCGCTCGCGTCATCGGCCAAGCCGGCGTGCTCGACACGGCTCGTTACCGTACCTTCCTGGCGATGGAACTGGGGGTGAGCGTCGAGGATATCTCGGCCCTGTTGATGGGTGGCCACGGCGACACCATGGTCCCGCTGCCAAGTTACACGTCGGTCGGCGGAATTCCGATCACGAAGCTGATCGCGCCGGAGCGGCTCGCCCAAATCGTTCAGCGGACGCGTGATGGCGGGGCCGAAATCGTCAGCCTGTTGAAAACGGGCAGTGCCTACTACGCACCTGCCGCCGCCACTGCCCAGATGGTCGAGGCGATCGTGCGGGACAAGAAGCGCGTCATTCCAGTCGCTGCCTACTGCGACCGCGAGTACGGCGTCGGCGGCTACTATGTCGGCGTGCCCGTTGTGTTGGGGGCCGCTGGCGTCGAGCGGATCATCGAATTGGAATTGACCGAATCCGAACGTGCGGACTTCCAAAAGAGCGTCGACGCCGTCAAGGGACTCGTGAAAACCATGGGCGAACTGATGGCGAAGTGATCCAAGAACGATTCGCAAGTTAGCGAGCGGCAGTCACCGGGCCACCGAGGCTCGTGGTTGGCCAAGCGGCTCTCCGAACGAAGCGGAGGGCCGTTTTTTTGTCGGGACCGCGGCGACGTGGATGCTTCGAGGATTTCTAGGCGGAAGGACGCCCGGAATTTTTAGTGCCCGTGCGTTCGACGTTGCTCGGGCCTATCGGAATTTTTTCCGCCATTCGTCACTGGGGTGGATTGGCGGGGCGGTTGTGTTGAGCAGCGGGTTGCGATTGACACATTCGGCCGCCTTCTCTAAAACGCCCCGCCGTCGCGACGGATCGCGTCGACCCGCAAGCGGTTGGCCATTGATGGCCGCGAGCGGCGTTGGGAAAAGGACTTCGCATCTCTTCCATCATCCGGGGCCCCGCAATGAGCCGTGTTCCGACTTCGCTGAGCTGCGAGCCGCATCGCGGGAGTCTCGACAAAGCGGCCTTGTGGGCGCGCGATCTGCCGGGATCATCCGCCTTCCTGCCACGTTATTCGCTGTTCGGGCCGTTGCATTACGAACGCAACTACGCGTATCCGCTCATCGTTTGGCTGCATGGACCGCGGGATAACGAACACCAGTTGCGGCGGGTCATGCCGCATATCAGCCTCCGGAATTACGCGGCCATCGGACCGCGAGCCACGGAAGCCCATGTCGATGGCGTGCCCGGTTTTCACTGGGGACTGTCGGGGGAGTCGTTGGCGGTCGCGGACCGGTCGGTGATCGAATGCCTGGAAGTGGCGAAGCAGCGGTTTCACGTCGAGCCGCGTCGGGTGATTCTGGCCGGGTTCGAGTGCGGGGCGTCCGCCGCGTACTACATCGGTCTGCGGAATCCCGAGCTGTTCGCGG
>CAIXSC010000107.1 GCA_903921945.1 uncultured Planctomycetaceae bacterium | reverse complement strand
TGAGACGGAGTTGTCCTCATGATCATCAAGCAGGCATCAACGATCGACCGAAGGCGGCTTCTGCAATGCGGCGCCGCGGCATGGATGTCGGCCAGTCTCGACGAGGTCGTGCGCGGAGTTTCGGCTCTCGCGGCGGAACCCAACCGTGCCAGTGCGGTTCCCTCCGAGGCGCGGACGACCTTCGGTCGCGCCAAGAGCGTCATCTGGCTCTTCCTCAGCGGTGGTCCGTCGCAGTACGAGACGTTTGATCCCAAGCCGGAAGCTCCCGCCGAAATCCGCGGCGTCTTTTCACCGATCGCTTCCAAGATTCCGGGAGTGCATCTTTGCGAACTACTGCCGCGCACCGCGGCGCTGACCGACCGTTTGGCCATCGTCCGGTCGTTCGCCACGGACGATCCCAATCATGAGTCGGCAGGTTACTGGATCAACACCGGACACAAATACGTCGGTCCCGACATGCGGGCGCTCGCACCCACCGATTGGCCGACGTTGGGCTCGATCGTCAAAATGCTCAAGCCAACCGAGCGCGGCCCCTTCAGCGCGATCATGCTGCCCGAGCCGATCATCGCGAATCCGGCCGTGTTTTTGCCGGGTCAGAACGCCGGCTTTCTGGGACGTCGGTGGGATCCGGAAATCCTGCGATGCGATCCGTCGGCCGCGGACTTCCGCATCGAGAGTCTGGCTTTGCCGGAGCATGTCAGCGTCGATCGACTGACGGCCCGCAAGTTGTTGCTCGATGAACTCGCCACAAAGTCTGCGCTCCGCACGTCGCTCACGGCGGACTTCGAGCGTTTGCGGCAAGAGGCGTACGAGACGCTGCGTTCGGGGACCGCCGAGGGCGCCTTCGCGATCGGCCGGGAGCCGCCGCAGCTGCGCGACCGCTACGGTCGCGGCAAGTGGGGCCAATCAGTGCTCCTGGCGCGCCGGCTCGTCGAGGCGGGAGTGCGGATGGTGTTCGTCCAATGGCCGCGCGAGCCCGGCGACCTCAGTGCGCCGAATCCGTTATGGGACACGCACGCACATAACAACGCTCGCATGAAGGATGTTCTCTGTCCTCAGTTCGATCAGGGCTTCACCGCCCTGATCGAGGATCTCGCGTCGCGAGGGTTGCTGGATGAAACTCTGGTGGTGGCGATCGGCGAAATGGGACGAACTCCCAAGGTTAACGCCAGCGGCGGCCGCGATCACTGGGGCAACGTCTTCAGTTTCGTACTCGCCGGCGCCGGCATTCGCCCCGGCCAAGTGCTCGGCGCAAGCGATCGCCAAGGCGCTTATCCGGCCCGAGATCGGGTGTCGCCATCCGAGTTGACCGCGACGATTCTGAATCTGCTGGGGATTGGACACGAAGCGGCATTTCCCGATCGCACAGGGCGCCCCTTGCGCGCGACGGAGGGCGAACCGCTTTGGACTCTGTTGGGCTAGATGCCCCGAAAGCACGTCGATGAAATCAAACTACGCGACAAGGACCACTTGGGGATTTCTTCGCGCCTTTCTGGGAACCAGCCAAGACGGTTCGTGGTCGCTCATGAAAGGAACCCACAATGCTTAATCAACCTGGTGGCTATTTACTCTCCCGCCGCGACTGTTTGCGATTCGGACTGGGAGCCGCAGTCGCTGGAGTCTCCGGTGCGCCAGTTCTGACGCTTGGCGATGAGACGCCGAAGCCGCAATCCGCGCCGAAGTCGGTCGTCACGCAGCATATCCGCGCGCGCAGGAACTTCGCCATCCGACCTTGGCAACCCCGCCAGCCACCCCGCCAGCCACCCCGCCAAACCGGCCTAATGCGAGTTCGTCATCGACAACAAGATGAATCGCCGAATCCACCCGACGTAGGCGTGCTCCGTGCTCAGCGACAGATGGCGGACGTTTACTTCGTGCTTAGCGAACTGCCGTTGAATTACAGACCGCCGGAGCAAGCCAACAAAGGTGAGTGTGCGTATTTACAGTGTCTCGTCACGCCCGCAGGGCGAGAAGATGCGGATTATGCCGCCGGACCGCCTCTGATAACGCCCCAGCCTGCACGTCGCTGCTATGTCGCAACATTCTCACAGGTCGAGACTTGCGTCGCTCTCGACGATCGTCGCCACCTGCGTGTTATGCCGCTGGAAGACGCGGAAATAAAAGGAACGCCCCAACCGAGGGGATTCGCGGAGCCGATCGCCGGCGGGATATGCCGCTCAAATAATGCCGCAGGATCGATCCGGACGAACGGCCGCAAATGATTGACTTGTCATCACTTCGGCCATAAACTCATTCCTGTTTCGACTGCGCGTTATGCCGCCGGAGTCGCCATCGTAACTAATTACGAAGGCCGTTTTCCGGCGGCAGAATTACATAGTTA
>CAIXSC010000106.1 GCA_903921945.1 uncultured Planctomycetaceae bacterium | reverse complement strand
CTGTTCCGCCGCTTCTTCGTCGTAGCCGTCGTCGTAGCCGTCGCGATAGCCGTCGTTGTGTGCGTCGTCGTAGCCGTGTTCCTCGTGGTCGGTCGCTTCGCTGTCGGCTTCTTCGTCGTAGTCGTCTTCGTGGCGGCTCGTGTTTGGATGGCCCCCATGGTGAGCATGACGAGCGGCAGCGGAGTGATCGCCATGTTCGTGGCGATCCGGCCGCATTTGTGGCCTCGCCTGCGAAGGCGCGGGCCTGGCTGCCGACGTGGGTGGGCGCTGCAGATTAATCGCGGGAGGACGAGCCTCCGCGGAAGGCTCGCGTGGCGACTTCGGGGAACTGGACGCAGGCGACGGGCGAGGGTTCATGGCCGAACCATCCGGGAAGCGAGGAGGGAACGTGCCGCATTATACCGATCGACCGCTGCTTTCCTAATCTTTCCTCACTTTTGCTCGCGAAACGTCGCCCAGCTCAAATAACCGAGCCCGCCGGCACAGAGAATGAAGCCGATGTCCATGACCATGCTGGCGCCCTTGAACGGCGCGATGTTAGCCGGCAGAGCGAGGTCGAGGACGAATAGGATCAGGATGAGGATGGAAATCACCATCCCCGCCATGCATAGGGCCTTCGGCATGCGAAGCGTCCTCGGGAGTTCACAGCGTGGGGTGCGGCTCGGAGCGGTAACCCCGGCCTGGGGCGTCGGGCCGAAGCGAGCGATAGTATAATCACCGGACCCGCAATGTCATCCAGACTACCTGGAACAGTTTTTGCCGCTCAGGTTTCCCTCAGGGCGGCGGCCGCCGGTTGTGCGAGTTATGGCGGGAATGACGGACGACGGGCGCGGCGCGAGGTTGAGGCGGGGCGCGTGGTTCGCGTGTTTGGCGTGCGTTGGAAGCCGAGCGGCGGCGGACATCCGGTGCAGTCGCGACCACGATGGAATCAGGCGGCGGATAGCAGAACGCCGGCTCGCGACGGGATTTGGCTGCGGAGGGCGGAACGCCGGGATTCATCGAGCGGCGTTGGACACGTTTTTTGGGGTGATGTGGTTTTCGGTTTGCTGGCCTGGCCGTCGCCTTCGGCTCGGTGGTAAACGCAATACCGTTCAATTAGCGACAAGCCTATTCGGTTCAAAAGCTTGCGTGTGGTGGAAAAGGGAAGGGTGGAGACACTCGGAATCACCCCAAGGCAAGAACAGTTGTCCCTATTTGCCGAAGGCCAACTTCAACGTAGCCTGGGGCGATTCCCTTGGAGTGGGGGGGGGCACCACACACCTAGCAATCGCGTGTTACCGAACAACCTTCCTTTGGTTAGCTGAAGGCCAACCTCACCCCATTGTGTCGCTTTTGAACAGCGCTTTTTGGCGGCAATTCGTTGACGCCCGCCAACCTAGTGTCGTTCGCCAATCGGGGCGTCGATCATACACCCCAGTTTGAGCCACCACGAAGGACACGAAGGTCACGAAGAAAGAATCCGACGAATTCTCTCATCGCGTGACCGGGTGTGCGATCGAGGTTCACCGGCACCTTGGGCCGGGACAAAAAGTTG
>CAIXSC010000105.1 GCA_903921945.1 uncultured Planctomycetaceae bacterium | reverse complement strand
GCTCGGATTTCGCGCTCCCGTGGCGAAGGAATACCGCCTCCGAGCAAGTGCCCGGGCCCGATTAATCCGCCACTCAAAGCCCGGCAATTCGCGACTCGCAATCATAGGGAGCGGATCCTTCTGAAACCCCTTTTTGCTACTCCTTTCTTAACTGCGACAGACATCGTGTATGTCTGGCTAGCGCACTCGCCGTGTTGCAATTGCTTCCAAAACCGTTAGTCTTCTCGTGCGGCTAACGAGTTTGCCACCTGTTTTACAGGGTGTGTTTAGGGAGCCTCCGGTCATGGCTGAACGTGTCGCGGCATGGAAAAAGCTACGGAATTGGGTTGGCGAAGTGGCCGTCCTGACACGAGTTCGAGGAGGCGTCGAATCGCGACGTTCGCTGCCTGCCGCTCGACGACATCGGTCCTTGGGATTCCTCCCCTTGGAACGGCGGGACTTGCTCGCTTCGCTCACCGCGAGCGGGGAATTGCGAGTCCTCGGAACGAGCGCCGCCGATGCGATCGCCATCGCGATCGTGTCCGACCGGATCCAGGTGACGGTGAACGGAGCCGTCGAGTCTTTCGCCGTTCGGACCGTGGCGCGGGTGGAAGTTGACGCCGGAACCGGCAACGACCAGATCTCCGTGAATGCGGGCCCCGTTCCCTGTGGCGTGTTGGGTGGCGAAGGCAACGATGTGATCACCGGCGGCCCCGCCAACGACACGATTGCCGGTGGGGCCGGCGCCGACACGATTTATGGCGCTGGCGGCGACGACCGAATTGCGGGTGGCGTGGGTCGCGACGCGCTGTTCGGCGAAGCTGGTGACGATTGGCTTGAGTCGCGCGACGGCGAGGCTGATACGGTGAATGGTGGCGACGGTCGAGACTCGGTTCCCTGGGATTCATTCGACACGTTGACCAATTATGAAGTCAGCAATCCCTTTACGCCGTCTCCTGACAACCAACCTATGCGGTTAAAGGTTTTGGCGGTTAGCTACGATCCGCTGGTGCCGTCCGAAGACAATCGTCCGTTGCACGAGGTCATGGGGTGGTGGAACCCGCGCGTGATGTTGCAAAACATGGAGAGAGACTACGAGCGCGCGACAGGCGGATTTATCGATTTTGAAATCGTGGAGTGGCGTGAAGTCGACGGGATTCCCGAAAAGATTGACGGCTTTCAGTACGAGGTGGAGGAGTTCGTCCAAGCGTGGCGGGCGGGCGGTCCCTTCCATTCGCCCGATGGCGCCAACTATCCCAAGATGCTTGCCGACGCCGGAGCGGCAGAGAAGGTGCGTCGAGGCGAAATTGACCAAGTTTGGCTCGCCGGCGCCCCCTATTTCGGGTTTTGGGAAACGGCGATGGCCGGTCCCGGGGCCTTTTCAATCAACGGCCAACCCTACCCCGAAATCGACTCGGGGCGGCCGTTTATGGTTGTTGGGATGAACTACGAGCGCGGCGAATCGGGCAATAACGTCCATGGTTTGGGACACGCCATGGAAGCGATCATGGCCACCTATTACGGCGGCTGGCAAGCCAATGTGCTTAACCACAACTGGGCGAAATTCGCCGCCAACGCCTTCCAATCGAATGGCGTGGCGGCGGTGGGGAGCGTGCATTACCCTTTCAACGGCGTCGCGGATTATGATTACGGCAATTCACGACTCATCCAGACCACCGCGGACGACTGGCTGGACTACCCGAATCTGAGCGGTAAAAAATCGCTCATGAATTCAGGAGCTTGGACGCGCACTGAATCGTCCTACGAGCCTTGGTGGTGGGCGCATATCCCGCGAGCGCCGGGGATCAATGCCGACGGAAAGCAGAACAATTGGCTGAAGTATTTCGCGGACCTGCATAATTACAATATCGACGGCTCGCCGAAGCCATTCCGCGCGGCGCTATACGGATTGGACCGTTATAACGATGGAACGGACGGTCAGCGTTTCCAAGTGGCTTACTCAAGTCCGCTGGGCGTTCGCCGCGATTCGCTCAATTCATCCGACTTGGTCGTGCTAGGGCCGAATGGCTTCCAAGCCTCGCCAACGCTCGTCGAAGTCAGCGACTCGCGGGATGGAACGTATCTGGTAGCGACCTATGAACTACCGGCGCCGGGAGGCGGTTGGGACGCGGCCGATTTAGGCGAGTACCAAGTGCGGATCGTGGCGGGCGAGGTTTTCGACCGCTTGAACATCGCCCTCGCCGCTGGCCCACTGGGAACCTTTGGCTTCCGCGACCAGATCGGCGTCGGTCCCGCCACCGACGTGGACACAACGTTTCTCCTGCGATTCGACGGCAATCGCACCACGGTCGACGGCGAGGCCCCAATCGAGTCCTCCGGGGGAACCTTTGTACCCGGTATCTCAGGGCAAGCATTGCATTTAGGGGATAACGAATACCTCCGCTTCGCAACGGAGGGCAATATCTCGCCTTCCGAAGGAACGTTGGAGTTCTGGGTCAGGCCCGATTGGCCCGGCAACAATCCAGGACCTCAGAACCATGTATTCTTTTCGACTGGAAACTACCCGCACAATCTCATGTCGGTCCTAAACGATAACTGGGATAACGCGTTCTGGTTTTTAACTCATGGTGATAATCCACGAACGCCTGCGTTGGAAACCACTTCGGG
>CAIXSC010000104.1 GCA_903921945.1 uncultured Planctomycetaceae bacterium | reverse complement strand
GACTCGGCTACCCCGCCGGGACGACGCGCCGGCCTTTTCCAGTTTCGCCCGCTGAGCGGCAAAGCGTACCTCGGCGAAACGCAGGAAGATCAGCCCGAGGATCGGGCCGGAGTACTCCTGAGCCTTGAGGCCCGAGTTGGCTCGAAACTGATCGGCGGCATCCCACAGACGCTTTTCGAGCGAGGTAGAGGCGGCATCTCTTTCGGTCGGTGCGATCCAGTGCATGGTCTTGTTCAGGCTCGATGTTCAGCAGTGATGCGTGCGAAAAACGGTCCGGTCGTCATTTGGCTCTCGCCGGCTTGGCCGGCTTGGCCGCCTTCTTGAGCAGCTTTTCGAGGTCCGATCGTTTGAGCGCCCGATAGCAGGTGGGACGCTGCCAGTACCGCCCGGCTCGAAACGCATGGACCGTCGTCGACGCGTGTGGTTCCCCAGGTCGCTAGGCCTTTGTCAAGTGTGCGAAGTCCGCTCTGTGTTCAACGCTCTGAGTTCAACGCTGCCTTTGGCAAAGCGGCCGTGCGAGCGACGTATTCATGGCTGACAGTTGTGGCAAAAGCAAGCCCCGTCGTGCCGGGATTCGGCCGTCCGAAGTTGCCAACCCGATCCAACGCGTCCAGTTGCACCCGTGACGGCTACGGCGACCGTTGACGGTTCGGTGGCTGTCTGTCGGTCTGTCTGTCGGTCTGTCTGGCTGGCTGACTGGCTGGCTGACTGGCTGGCTGGCTGGCTGACTGGCTGGCTGGCGATGCTTTCGACAGGCTCGCGACGGACAAGATGTCCGTCGTACAAAAGGGGGCGGCGATCGAACGGTCGGTCGGGGTGGAACCCCATTCGATGACCGATGCCACTGGTCTCATTGTTGTTTGCGGCGGGCGTCCAGGCGGGCGCGGGTCATCCGCTCGCGCAGGCCGCCTTCGGCGAGGAACGCCTTTTCCAATGCGCGAAGCTGTTGGTCCAGAAGGTAGTTCGTCTGGTGAATCACACAGATGAGAATATTGGCCACGACCTCGGGCGGGCGAGTCTCGATATAGGTCCGAAAGGACTCATAGGACACATCGGACCGCGCTCCGACCTTGCGGACAAACAATGCCTCGCGAGAATCCTTCTCCCAGAGTGGATGGCCGCGGGTGCGGAGAAAATCCCGGTAGTCCTCTAGCAGTTCCTCGAGGCTGGCGCGGGCCACGTTGACAAGTTTGATCTCCGTTTCCTTCGATGTTCCGCTGGCCATGCAACCTTCGAGAATATTTTGTTTGCCGGAACGCGCGGCCTGGATCATCTGGTCCAGGGTGCGGTCGCGTTTATCAAGGAAGCGGTGGCAGAAGCGCACCGTGCCGTCGTACACGATTCGGGCCTTGCGGAAGGACAGCAGATCCTCATAGCCTCCATGCGGCGGAATGAAACCGCTCATGCCTTTACCTCCTTGGGCCGCTTTGCAATTGCGTTTGAAGGGCGATACGTCGCGGCTGCGATGCGAGCCGATGTTCGATTTCAAACCTTGGCGATCGCAACGAAGATTCGGGTGGATAAACACTCGCTATCCCGCTGCCGGCGGCTGTCGACGTTCATCGTTTTCAGCCTTCGCTATGCGACTGCCGAAGGCGTTGCTCTACGTCGGAACCACGATCGGGGCACAGCCAACCGACGTCGTCGGGCGGTCAATTCGCCAATGTTCAAGTGCGGCGGAAAGAAAACCAGAGACAAGCCGGGAGGTTAAAACCACCTTCCCTATCGCCGTCCCTCGTTCGCCGCGTAAAGAACTAAATCGATTTCTCCAACAACCGCCATGTCGCAAGTTGTTGGAAATTAAGGACTTAGAAGTGAGCCTGTCGGGGCTCGAACCCGAGACCTACGGATTAAAAGTCCGTTGCTCTACCAACTGAGCTACAGGCTCCCAAAACATTCACCGCCAGCTTCGCTCGACGCTGGTCACGCCGTGCCTATTCGCTAAGCACGAAGTTTCCAATGTCGATCACCGATCTATCGCGTTCCTTACCGAAACACGATCGTTCAGTTCACTGGCAGCTATCGTTTTCCGAAAACGGCGATGATTCCAGTCGTTCGACCGCGGACAGTCGTTGGCGGAACCACCGTTTCCGGCCCTAGAGCATAGCCGCCTACGGTTTGCTGACAAGGTGACGGGACGCAAAATGACCTCACTTCGCGGGGAGCTGAAGGGGAACTCGACGCAAGAACCGTTCGCCGACGCCCTGGCACTCCAGCAGCAGGTTGTTCCCATCGGGGCTGAAGTACAGCCGGTCGACAATGACATTCCCCAGCGGCGGATACGAGACATTCACCGCACCGGGGATCGGTTCGCCCGTCTCCCGATGGAAGCAGACCGCGCCACCCGACTCGATCGGCGCCGCCGCGAACGGCAATCGCGGATGGAACGCGATCCAAAAGCAGCTCGCGCCCTGCTCCTTGCACGGGTAGATCACCGGCCGCTTCTCCAAGTCGGACGTGTCCCAAGCGGCGACATTCTTCGAGTACATCGGATAGCCCGTGAACGTCAGGTACGACACCCGTTTTCCATCCGCCGACAGGACCAGTCCGCGGCCGTTCGCGCCCGGTTCGTACTTGATGTTCCGCGTGTACGGCCGCTTGATCTCCCGCAAGTCATACGAGGTCAGTGAATCGAACGACGCATTGAACCGGTACTGCTTCTCGCCCACGTACAACGACTTGCCGTCCCGCGAGGTCGCCAGCCACGTGCCCGGCAAGCCCTCGGGCTCCTGCACGTCTCCCGTCGTCTCGTCGACGATCATGAAGGAATCGATCAGGTCGCCACCCCGCGAGACGCTCGCCGAAACATACACCCACGGCTTGGTCGGATGGAGCGCGAGGTCGTGGCGGCGGAAGTAGTCCATCTGCACGACGCGTTCGATCCGCGACGTCTTTTTGTCGATCAGCAGCAACGCCTTCTTCTCGTCGGAAAGCGCGACGAAAGAGGCGGGGCGTTCGGCGATCCGTTCGCACACCGCCGGCAGTTCCCACGTTTCCGCCACCGTCACGCCGTCGCCCACCAACCGCGTGACTTTCTTGCCGTCCAGCACCAAAAGCGACTGGCCGTCCGCGCCGTTGGCGACATGGATTTTTTCCGAGCCCAGCGGCAGCCGGTAAAGCTTGTCGACTTTCGCGGGGTCGCCACCCGCTCGCTGGGCGTCGGCGGCCGAGACGACATTCAACGT
>CAIXSC010000103.1 GCA_903921945.1 uncultured Planctomycetaceae bacterium | reverse complement strand
TGACCCGCGCGGCGAGCGGCCCCGCCCCCTGCTCGACGTCGGTCATCCATTGCCCCATCGTCACCCGCGGATCAACGCTCGCGGCCGGCGCTTTCGTCGCGGCCGGCGCTGTTGTCGCAGCCGTCGTCGCGGCGTTGGTGGCCGCATTCGTCGCAATGTTTGTCGCAGCGTTTGCGGCAGTGGCTGTCGTGACGCGTGTCAACACTTGCAGGTGGCCGGGTTCCGCTTTGCCGTTCTTGTTGTCGACCTCGCCACGGCGGAGGAAGAACACGTCTTGGCCGCCAGCGACCGTGGAATAGACATCGGTGAGAGCCGGTCGAGGCACGGCCCGGGCCCATTCGTTATAGGCGGAACGCAAACGGCCCGCCTCGGCGTCAAACGGCGCGAACCAGCGGAACGCGTACGGACGTGCCGACTCGGGAATCGCGTTCTTGTGGTCGGCGAGCAACTGTTTCATTTCCGCCAAGTGCTGGCTTGTCGACTCGCCCGCCCAAGTCACCGTGCCGGGCTCCGTCGTCAGCGACAACCGGAAGCGGCCGAGTCCCGGCCCTGCGAACTTCAGCTCAATCGTCCATTCGGCCCCGCCAGGAAAGCCAGCGAAGCCACCATCGATCGACAACAGCGCGGCGTTGTCTTTGCCGGTGTCGGTGTTCGCGCGCCAGGCTGTGCCCGGGTTGTCGTCGACCGCCAAGGCAAGCTGTTGCTTCGGCTCCTCGAACGCCGCCTGCACCGCCTTCAGCTTCAGCACCACGGCAGGTTGCTTGTTGTTGGGATCAAGCGGCTTTGCGGTAATCTTCAAGTCCCCGAGCGCAAAGCTGCCGTCGCCGCCCAAACCGGGCCCCTTCCGCGGCAACGCCTTGTCCGTGAAGGCATCGAGCCGCACACCGGTGATCGCGCGCTGGAAGGTGTGCGCGACAAGCTTGTACGTGTCGCTGTCTTTTCGTCGCGGACCATCCACGGCGACGATGCCGTCGTCCAACGCCACCAGTCCGGTGTCCCCCGTCGTCACTTGAGCAATGTCCAGCGTTTGCCAACGCGGCTCGCGAGTGAGCTTGGGCAGTTCCGCTTGCCGCCACTTTTCGACTCGGGCCGACAACTCGCGCTGCGCGAATTCGTCGATCGCCGTCTGCCGCTTCGCCAACTCGGCGGCATGTTCAGCCCGTTTCCGCTCGGACGCCGGCGGGTCTGGATCGAGCGACACGTTGCCGTGCGAGGTCTTCGCGAGATTCGCGGCGAGCGCGTAATAATCTTGGTGCGGCAGCGGATCGTACTTGTGCTCGTGGCAGCGAACGCAGCCGAGCGTCAATCCGAGCATCGAGCCACCGATCGTCATCATCATGTCATCGAGCTGGTCGTAGCGAATCCGCTCGACGGTCTTCGCGGTGATCTGTCCCGGATAGGGACCGGCGACGAGAAATCCGGTGGCCGAGGCCCCTTCGTAACCCGGCGCCAGCTTGTCGCCCGCGAGTTGCATTCGGAGGAACTGGTCGTATGGCATGTCGGCGTTCAACGCGCGAATCACCCAGTCTCGGTAGTGGTAGGCGCCGGGCCGAAATCCATCGAATTCGTAGCCGCCGCTCTCCGCGAACCGGGCCGCATCGAGCCAATGGCGTCCCCAACGCTCGCCATAGTGCGGGCTGGCGAGCAGTTCATCGACCACCTTTTCCCAAGCCTGGGGCGACGCGTCCGCGAGGAACGCGTCGAGCTGTTCGCTGGAAGGCGGTAGGCCGATCAGATCGAAATAGACCCGCCGCAGCATGGTTTCCTTCGACGCCATGGGACTGGCACGCAGCCCGAGTTCCTCGTGCTTCGCCGCGACAAATCGATCGATCGGCAGCACGGCCCAATCGGCACTCTTCGGCGTCGGCAGCGAAACTTCCCCGAGCGGCCGGAACGACCAGAAGCGGCGGCCTTCTTCGAGATCGATGGTCCGCTTCGGCTTCGCCACGGCGCCGCCCACTCGCGGGTCGAACGCCCCGGAATCGATCCAGCGGGCGAAATCGGCGATCACTTCGGCGGACAGCTTTCCGGACGGCGGCATCTCGAGCCCGTCGTGCCGTAATGCTTTCATCAGGAGACTTTCGGCCGACTTCCCTTTGACGATCGCCGGCCCCGTCTCGCCGCCCGCCAGCAGCCCCTCGGCCGAGTCAAGCAGCAATTGGCCTTGCAGTTTCTTGTTTGTCTGGGCTTCGGCCGAGTGGCACGAATAGCAGTGATCGACCAGTACCGGCCGGATTTTCTGCTCGAAGAAAACCATCGCCTCGGCGTTGTCGGCGGTTTGCCCCTGGACCGTTCCGACAGCCGCCAACATGCTCGACATAGCGACGGCGGCGAACACGGCGGCCAGTCGGCCCCAGCGAGCGACTTTCCGCACGGGCGTTGGCCCCGAATCCGTCACGCCGAACCACCTGGAGAGGTTGGCGGGCAAACGGCTTTCGCGAGTCGCGGGAATCTCGGCCAGAGTGTCGACACGGCAAGCTTCGAGTGTCGAATCGATGGCCGGCACAGCGGGGCAGGAAGTCGGCTTGCGCATAGAGTCGCTTCGTTGAAAACCAGGAAGGCTCGGAGGGGCAGGCTCGGTCAGGCGGGCGGCCAAGTCGCAACGCGTCGGTCGCGTTCGGCATTGGTCGGGGCCGGGGACACGGCCCCAGCGTGGCTTGGATTGTAATCGGCACGCAACCGTTGTTCAGCCTCCACGGCCCCGCGAGCTGTTTTTTTATTCACTCAAACCAACATTCACGTCACCCGCACTCGATGTTTCGAGATTTGCGAAAGCCTGGAGTGCTGGGGCCTTTCAACGCCCGCAACGCACTTCCGTGACGCCGAACCAAACCGAGGACCTATCGAGATTCATCCGTTGGGACCATGCGGCACGGCTCGCGGCCATCGCTGTCGTTAATCCGTT
>CAIXSC010000102.1 GCA_903921945.1 uncultured Planctomycetaceae bacterium | reverse complement strand
TTGGCGACAACCTCTGGACGGTCGACCGTGGAGCCTACGGCGATAGCGTGCAAGTCGATGATCGCGAATCGATCGAGTACACCGAATTCGGAAATGTGAACCTCATCAACGAATCCGGCACGGATCGATTCGTTGTCCACCCGACCTCGCTGACTGGGTACGCGCTCCTTGGCACGCTCACGGTGACGGGCGACTCCAATCTCGACCAGCCAAGCGACGATGTGCTCGAGTTGGTTGGCACGCCCGGTACGGATATGGTAGCGGGTTCCGCGGCGACGGTCACCATGAACGGCCGCACCGTCACCGCGAGCGGCACATTGGCGGAACTTCACGTCAACACGCTCTCGGGCACAGACTCGATCGTCTTGGCGCTTGGAATCCCGGGCACCCGCAAGATCATCGACGCTGGCGCCGACAACGACGTCGTGAATGTCGCGGCGATGCTAGACGCGACGATCTTCGGCGGCGCGGGTGACGACACGATTACCGGCTCGCCGATCGCCGATCTGATCTTCGGCGGCGCTGGCAACGACTTGATCGTCGCGGGTGGCGGCAACGACGCTGTCTACGGCGACGAAGGCAACGACACGATCCAAGGCGACACGGGGACCGACACGCTGTATGGCGGCGACGGCTCCGATCGCTTTGTCTGGAACAACGGCGACGGTTCGGACATTGTCGAAGGCGACGACGGCGTCGACGTCCAGATCGTCAACTCGGGGACCGCCGGTGATCAGTTGTTGCTGCGGCAAGGCCTCACGAATGAAGCGCGGGCTGTGTTCGAGCGGCTGGTATCGAACGCCTTCTCGATCGACATGGGGAAGGTCGAACAGATCGATGTGAACTCGGGAACCGGCAGCGACGTGATCGAAGTGCGGGATCTCTTCCCGACCGATCTGCGAGTGGTCAACGTGAACGTCGGCACGGCGGACGCGGTGACCGATGCCGTCACACTGCAGGGACGGTCGGTCGCCGACAGCTTGACGCTCAGCTACTCGGGGTCCCTCAACGGCGTGAATGTCGCCGGACTGCGTTACGACATCAACGTCACTGGCCTCGCGCCCACGTCGGACTCGGACTCGCTGACGGTCAACGGCAACGACGGCGACGATGTCATCTCGGCGTCGGACGCGTTGAGCGCTCTGTTCACGTCGAACGTCTTCGCGACGGTAAATCGACTGGTGGTGAACGGTAACAACGGCGATGACACGCTGTCCGGTTTCGGCAATCTCAATGGCAACGCGGGCGACGATCGGCTCGTCGGCGGTTCGGCTCCGCAACTGCTCACCGGTGGCGACGGCGCCGACACGATCTATGGTGGCGGCGGCGATGATTCGCTGAACGGCGGGGCGGGCGAGGATCTGTTCGTCGGCGATGCGGGCAACGACACGATCGACGGCGGCGACGCGGTTGGCGCCATCGAGTGGGACACGATTCTCGTCTCGGGCACTTCCGCTGACGACCTGATCGATATCAACCAGACTTCCGCAACCTCGGTGACGCACCGGGTTGGTTCGAACACGCAAGTCGATACGCTTGGCTTGCTGGGCGATGGTACGCGAACGGTCGACGCGATCCGCGTGGAAGCGGGTGCGGGTTCCGACTTGATCCGCCTGCGGATTCTGGACGCGTTGGCGGTCGATGCCTCGTTCAACCACTTGGTGACAATGGTCCACGGCGGTTCGGCCACGGCGGCCGGCGACCGGCTGGTGATCGTCGACGACGGATTGGCCGACTTGACGCTCTACCGCAAGGCGATGGCGGTGACGGAAGGCAATGTCACGATCGGCCCGGCGAACGCCGAACCGTTCGAGACGGCGTTCGACGGCATCGAGCGTGTCCAGTTCGTAACGACCACGGGCACGGCGATCAACCAGGATGCAAGCGGCTCGCCGAATAGCGGCAACGGCAATCCGGCGAATCGTCTGATGGTCTTCGCGATGGATCAGTCCGAGTACAACGACGATCGCTACACGTCGACCAACCTTGGGGCCTCGCTCACGACGACGATCGGCGCCACGGTCGACCCCGGCGCGATTCTGAATCCGTTCGGCGACGGTTTCGACATCGCTGGCGACGAAGACTGGTTCAAGGTACAGGCCCAGGTGAGCGGCACACTGGATTTCCAGACGCTGTTCGACGAAATCGGCACGCTTTCGAGCGGTCGGCCGGGGCTGCCGGGCAATGGTGACTTGGACATCTACGTCTACGATGCCGATGGCACCCTGATCGCCGGCAACGGTCCTGCGTGGGGTGGCAACAACGGCTCGGGCGCCAATCCGGAATTGAATGTCGACGGCGACACGTTCGCCGAAAACGAACGGATCCGCATCCCGGCGGTGCAAGGCCAAACGTATTACCTGCGGGTCATCGGCCGCAGCGGCGGCGGCGGCAATCCGACCGCGCTGACCGGCACGATCAACGCCTTCAGCGTGAATGTGGTCAACACGGCCGTCGGCGTGCCGTTCGACATCGAACTGCGCGACAATCCGGTCAACGGCACAACGCTGCCGCCTGGCCAGACCGACAACAGCGACACGGGTCGCAACCAGTTCGACAATCACACTTACGACAACACGCCGACTTTCGTCTTCCGGTTCGACGACGCGTTCCTGGTGAACGATCTGCCCGGCAACGACACGACGGCCTTGCCGCCCGACGAGGTGATTTCGATTCCGTTCCTGCCGGGCGTTGGAGCAAATGGCACCCAGCCGACGGGCGCGGGTTACGCGATCGCGATCTTCGACGAAGGGTCGACGGCGCCGGCCGCGGGCAATGCGGGTTCGACGACCGTGCGTCAGCCGCTCGGCTTCGCCACGCAGTTGGAAAACGGCCTCTACACGTTCACGGTGCCTAACGGCATGAACCTGAACGATGGCAGCCACTTCATCACCGCGCGGGTGCTTGTGCTCGATCCGGCCAATCCAGGCCAGAACGGCTATGGTGCTCGCAGCCAGTCGCTGGAAATCGTGGTTGACCGCGTCGCTCCACCCGTGTTCTTCGGTTACGCGAGCTTGGCGGATACGACGCTGGGACTCGATACGTCGAGCGACTCGGGAGTGGACGGCTACCCGGCGACGAACGTCGATCGCGTGACCAACGACACGACGCCGGCGTTCTACGGCACGGCCGAAGCCAACGCGATCGTGCGGTTGTATGTCGAAACGAACGGCACGCCGGGCCTGCAGTCCCGCGAATCCGGTTCGGTGAACCCCGACCTGTTCATCGGCCTGTCGCCGGCCGTGCCTCTGGACGGCAGCAACCAATTCCCCGCTGGCAACTGGCGGATCGAGTCGCAGCCCGATCTCAACAATCCGAATCTCGCGTTCGCTCAGGATGGCCTGCGGATTGTGTACGCCACCGCCGAGGATCTCGCGGGCAACGTGACGCCGGACGGCAACGCCGATCTGCTGAACATCTTCCTCGATACTCGCGGCCCGCAAGTCTCCGGCGTCAGCGTCAACACTCGCAATAACGGCGCCTACAACATCTGGGATCACAAGGGACGGCCGGATGGTTCGAGCAACGGCTTCCTGATTCCAACGCCGCTGGTGAATTCGTTGGTCATCAACATCCAGGACCTGCCAGCCCGCAGCAACGTCGACCCGAACTTCCTGTACGCGGCGTTGTTCACCCCGGTGTCGATCGACCCCGGCCACTACACGCTGCGGGGCGACCACAACGGCATCATTCCGATCCAGTCGATCACATTCACGGCCGACACGGCCGCCAACGGTGTGGTCGCGACCGGATTCGTCACGGTGACGTTCTTCGAACCGCTGCCGGACGATCGCTTCACCTTCACCATTTCGGATCGCGTGACCGACATCGTCGGCAACCGGCTGGATGGCGAAGCGAACACCAACGAGCCGCATGATTCGCAGTCGACGCTGCCTTCGGGCGACGGCGTGCCGGGCGGTTCGTTCGTAGCCCGTTTCACGGTCGACACGCGGCCGGAACTCGGCTCGTACGGCGCCGAGGCGGCGTGGGTCGATACCAACGGCAACTTCAGCTTCGATCCGGAGAACGCGGACTTCGTCAACCGCGACATCCAGTACAAAATGGAGTTCCTGGACGCGAACAATGTCGCGATCGACAAGATCTACACCAGCGACAATGTGTTCGCGGGCAAGTTTACGGCCGCCGCTAGTGGCACCAGCGATCGCTTCGATAAGCTTGCGGCCTACGGCCGGCAAAACGGCGGATTCCGCTGGCTGGTCGATACCGACAACAACGGTGTCGCTGATGTCCGGGTGTTCGATCCGGCGAACATTAACGGCCTACCGGTCGCCGGCAACTTCGACGGCAATGCCGTGAACGGCGACGAAGTGGGCGTCTTCGATGGGGCCGCTTGGTGGCTCGATACGAACCACGACTTCCGCGTCGATACGCGGATTGCAAGCCCGCTGGTCGGATTCCCGATCGTCGGCGACTTCGATGGCGATGGCCGCGACGACTTGGCGACTTGGCAAGCCGACCAGTTCCGGTTCGACCTGGCCGCCAACGGATTCGGCCAGCAAGACGCGACCATCAACTTCGGC
>CAIXSC010000101.1 GCA_903921945.1 uncultured Planctomycetaceae bacterium | reverse complement strand
TCGCTGGTCGAATTCTGGATTTCGCGGCGGATTTGATCGATTCGCGCCTTGATGTCGGCACCCTTGCCAGCACCTTCGATGATCGTCGTGTTGTCCTTGTCGATGACAACCTTCTTCGCGCGGCCCAGATCGGTCAGCGGCAGCGTTTCCAGCTTGACGCCGAGCGATTCGAACACGGCCGTGCCGCCCGTGAGAATCGCGATGTCCTCGAGCATCGCCTTGCGGCGGTCGCCGTAGCCGGGCGCCTTCACCGCGACGCACAGGAACGTGCCGCGCAGCTTGTTGATCACCAGAGTCGCGAGCGCTTCGCCATCCACTTCCTCGGCGATGATCAACAACGGCTTGCCTTGCTGGACCACTGCTTCGAGCAGCGGGACCATATCCTTTACGGTGCTGATCTTCTTCTCGTAGACCAGGATGT
Source organism: uncultured Planctomycetaceae bacterium (assembly GCA_903921945.1). GTDB lineage: Bacteria > Planctomycetota > Planctomycetia > Pirellulales > Pirellulaceae > CAIXSC01. Next base: position 8,751 of record CAIXSC010000101.1, on the reverse strand, counting down.
AGCAGTCTTCCAGGACCGCTTGCATCGTGTTCGGATTGGTGACGAAGTACGGCGACAGGTAGCCGCGGTCGAACTGCATACCCTCGACCCACTCGACCTCCGTCTTCATGCTCTTGCTTTCGTCGACGGTGATCACGCCATCCTTGCCGACCTTCTCCATCGCGCCGGCCAGCAGCTCGCCGATCTCGCGATCGTTGTTGGCCGCGATCGTGGCGACGTTCGCCATCTCCGACTTGTCCTTGATCTTGATCGAGGCTTTGTGGAGCTTTTCGGTGATGTCGGAGACGGCCTTCTCGATGCCCTGCTTCATGTGGATCGGGTTGACGCCCGAAACCACGGCGCGGAGACCTTCGTTGAAAATCGCCTCGGCCAGCACGGTAGCCGTGGTGGTGCCGTCGCCCGCAACGTCGCTCGTCTTGCTGGCGACTTCACGGACCATCCGGGCGCCGATGTTTTCGTACACGTCTTCGAGGTCGACTTCCTTGGCGACCGTGACGCCGTCCTTAGTGACCGTCGGCGAGCCGAAGCTCTTTTGGAGAATGACGTTGCGGCCTTTCGGGCCGAGCGTCACCTTGACGGCCTTGGCGAGCTTCGAAACGCCGCGGCGAATCGCCTCGCGGGCTTCCTGGTCAAACGCGATAATCTTGGGCATGGAAAAAAGTCTCCTGATTCGTGAACACTAAAAATGCGGTTCGCGGTGCGGACCTGCGGGCGGCGGTCGTCCCGACGCCGTTCGCGGTTACTCTTCGATCACCGCCAAAATATCGTCCTCGCGCATCAGCAGCAGTTCCTGGTCGCCGACCTTGAACGTCTCGCCCGCGTAGCTGCTGAAAATGACCCGATCGCCCGGCTTGACTTGCAAAGCGCCGCGGCTGCCGTCTTCGAGCAACCGGCCTTCGCCGACGCTGACCACCACGCCGCGGGCCGGCTTATCCTTGGCGGAATCGGGGAGCAGAATGCCGCCCGAGGTCTTTTCCTCGGAGCTTTCCCGCTCGACCACCACGCGGTCTCCCAGAGGTTGCAGTTTGATTCCCGCTGCTGGCTTCTTCTTGGACGCCGTCGCCGCCATGAATATCCTCCCCAACTGTGCTACGAACCCCGGTGAATAACCCGTTTCCGCGACAGCCGACGTTCGACCGGCCACCACGGCCGGACGATTCTCGACTGTCAAATGTGCGCTCAACTCACGCTTAACCCTCCGAGTAGCAACTGCCGTGCCAGGAACTGGCGACATGAACCTAAGTTGCAATCGGCTGGTGGTTTGAGTAAAACACCGAGCCGCCTGAGTGAGGCTTTCGTCGGTCAACCGCCGGTGGTTATGGCACTCGCCCGACGGCCCATCGAGTCCCGCTGTCAAATTGGCAGCCGGCTCGGGGAACGCTTGAGAACGGCGGCCAACGAAAGCACAATCGGGCAAGATCCGGGCCCCGACGGGCCAGAGCAAGTCGCGCTTGTCAGCTTGTGCCAGCTGTCCGCCCCAGGTGGAACCCCGCGTTTCGAGAATCGCTATGCCAATTAAAGTCGTCTGCTCGTGCGGGGCCGGCTTCGCCGCGCCGGACCAATACGCTGGCAAAAAGGTGAAGTGCCCAAAATGCGGCGGCGCCTTGGCAGTGCCAGCCGCCGACAACGCGGGCGCGGCACCCCAAACAGCCAGTAAGCCGGCAGCCACTACCAAGGCAGCCAGTCGCCCGGCGGCGTCGGCCGCGCCGCCACCGCCCGTCCAGTCCGGGGTGGCCGACCTCTTCGAATTGGAAGGCCTCGCCGGCCAAGCCTCGTCGCGTTGCTCCAAATGCCAAGCCAGCATGCCGCTGGGAGCCGTGATCTGTGTCGCTTGCGGTTACAACTCGCAAACCGGCGAGACGGTCTTCACCACGGTCAAACGCACAAAGAGCGACGGCCATGGCAGCGCTGCCGAAACCGTGTTGGCCAAGGCGGCCGAGGAGCTCGCCAAAGGCCCCGTCATGGCGAAGGAGCAGACCACGGGCGGCGTGCTCGCCGGCTACGTGTTGAGCTTCGGCTTGCTGGTACTCGCAGTCGTCACCATGTGGTTGGCATACATTGGGTTCATGAAGATCGAATCGAGCGGCAATTCGCAGTATTACGCCGGCATCGTGATGATGGTCGTGGGCAACTTGATGGGTTTTGTCGCGGCGATCGTGCTCATCGTGAAGAACTTCAAAGCCGGCCTCGTGCATGGCCTGTGCAGCATCTTCATTCCGTTTTACGCGCCGATCTACGGAGCATTGTCGGGGAACGGTTTTTGGGCGTTCCTGATGATCATGGGAATGTTCTTCCAAGGCATCGGTGCTGGCATGACCTATTGGTTTGGCGGCGAAAAGACGGAAGGCCAATCGCGGCATCTGCCGCGACCGGCGGCGGCAACCGGCGAGCTGATCGCGGTCGATCGCTTGTTGCGGCGAACCGGTAGCACGCTGTCTTAGGAGATGCGATGAGCAAGGATGGAGCGGACGAACGTGACTTGGCGGCGTACTGCGAGGAGGTTGCGCGGCGGGCCAAGCGGGCCTCGGCGCAGCTCGGCACGCTTCTCGGCCAAGTCAAGAACGACTGGCTGAAACGCTCGGCGGCCGCGTTGCGCGAGGGAACGGCGACAATCCTGCAAGCCAACGCGCGCGATCTGGCCGCCGCGCCCGGTTTCGGACTCACCGATGCCGAAACGGACCGCCTGCGTTTGACGCCCGCGCGGATCGAGGCGATCGCCAGCGCGCTGTCGGAAATCGCCGGCCTTCCCGACCCGGTCGGCGAAGTCATCGAATCTGCCGTTCGCCCCAACGGGCTGGAAGTGTCGCGAGTCCGAGTACCGCTGGGCGTCGTCTTCTTCATCTACGAATCGCGTCCCAACGTGACCGCGGACGCCGCCGCGATTTGCGTCAAGAGCGGCAATGCTGTCATCCTCCGGGGTGGCAAAGAGGCGGCCCATTCCAGCGCCGCGATCGTGGCGATTCTGCGGGAGACAGCCGCGGCGGCGGGCGTTCCAACCGACGCCATCCAACTTGTCGACACCCCCGACCGCGCGGCGGTCGGACACTTTCTCAAGCTCCATCGCTGGATCGATGTCGCGATTCCCCGCGGTGGCGAGTCGTTGATTCGTCGCGTGGCCGCCGAGGCGACGATGCCGGTCATCAAGCACTTCGACGGCAATTGCCACGTTTACGTCGATCAGTCGGCCGACCTGGAGTCCGCGCTGCGAATCACGATCAACGCGAAGTGCCAACGGTTCGGCGTGTGCAACGCGGCTGAATCACTGCTCGTGCATCAAGCGATCGCGGCCGAGTTCCTGCCGGGCGTGGCGGCGGCACTCGCGGCCAACCAACCGCCCGTCGAACTCCGCGGCGATGAGGCGACTCGCGGGATTCTGCCGACGGCCCGCATCGCAACTGAAGACGATTACTTCAAGGAGTACTTGGGGCCGGTCATCGCGGTCAAAGTTGTCGCAGGGCTGGACGAAGCCATCGATCACATCAACCACTACGGTTCGCATCATACCGACGCCATTGTGACCCGCTGCCTGCTCGCCGCCCGCCAATTCACAGCCCGCGTCGATAGCGCCGCGGTGATGGTGAACGCCAGCACGCGATTCAACGACGGCGGCGAACTGGGACTTGGCGCCGAAATTGGAATCAGCACCGACAAGTTCCACGCCCGCGGCCCATGCGGCCTCCGGGAACTTACCAGCTACAAGTTCATCGTGATCGGCGACGGCCACGTCCGTTCGTGATCGCCGTGGATCGCTCGCGAGCGTTCGCACACAGGGAGGGAGCCATGCCGTCCGAGCATGAGCTGAACGAAGACGAATTGCGGACGCTGTTTCCCGATTCGCCACCACCCACACCTAACGCCACCAGCCGCGCCCGCGAGGCGGATGGCGAAGGGCGGATGCCGGGCCGGCAACCCCTCGAGGCTGTGGACGAACCCAGTCCGCCGGCGCCGCGAGACGCGTTGGCGTCACGGCGGCTCCACCCCGAACTGATCGCCGTGTGCCACGCGTTATCAACCCGTTTCTCCCAAGCCCTGAAACTCGCGGCCCACGATCGGTTGGCGATGGAGCGAACCGATGGCGAATGGCTGCGGTGGGGCGAGTTTTTATGGACGCTGGGTTCGGACGAAACGATCGCGGTCGTCGATCCGCTGACCGTCGGGAACGCGTTCCCACACGCGTCGCACGCCGAGGCGAACGCCTCGCGGTCGTTGAAGCTGGTTTTGCACACGCGGCTCGTGCGAGCCATCCTTGAGCGGTTCCTCAGTGGAACGGGTTCAGCATCCGGGGAATCCGCCTTAACGCCGCACCTGGATGCGGGATCCCATGGCGATCGACCGCTCACGGAGATTGAACGACGGCTTGCGAGCAAAGCGCTGGCGCCTGTCGCCGCCGCCTGGCTTGGTGTCGAGGAATCCGACCAGCTGGCCGCGTCGATGGGCATAGCGAGCCAGTTGCCGAGGATCGCGAACGATCCGTGGGTGGTGATGATCTGCTTCCGGTTGGAAATCGGTCCGGTCGTCGGCCGGATGCGGTGCGTAGCGCCCGCGGCCTGGGTGAACGCGCTCGGTTTGGCTTTGAAAGACAGCGAGTTGAAAAACCGCGAGTTGAAAGACAGCTCGTTGAAAGACAGCGCGAATCGAGTGGCGTCGCGTCGCCCGCCACTCGGCCGACAGCCATCGACCAGCGATTCGTCGAGTTGCCAGTCCGAGTGCCTCGAGCTGTCCGGCTGCGGAAAAGCGGGCAGTGAGGCTGCCAGCAGTGAGCTTGCCAGCAGTGAGGCTGCGGGCAGTGAGGCTGCGGGCAGTGAGGCTGCGGGCAGTGAGGCTGCGGGCAGTGAGGCTGCGGGCAGTGAGGCGGTAGTCGCCACTGCGGTGCTACGTCGGGCCGGCATGTTTGCGTGTGCCGCTGGCGATCGGCCGGGGGCTTTGTCGCCGGAGCTGCCGGGAGGGGCGAGCCATTCGTCGGCTGGCGAGTTAGCTGGTAGAAACGGCGTTCCGGCGAGCGAGCGGTGGACGGTCGAGTTGGCCGAGCAGTGGTTGCCGGCTGCGGCGCTGGACGATTTACGGGTGGGCGACGTGCTGCGTTCCGATCACCCGCTCGATTACCCACTTCTGGCGCGAGCCGAGTCCGGCGAGGGCGCCGTGCCGGTGCGTATCGGCATGGTCGATGGCGAATGCGTCGCCCGCCGCGTGGATCGCTGACCATCGTCGAGCGGCTCGAGGCGTGGCGTCGTCTGGCCTTCGCGGGCGGTGCCGCGCCGGTCTACTTTCGGGTTTTCGGCGAGGCCTGCGCAACCAACGCGGCATCGCGGAATTCCGGGAAGCCCACATCTTGGAAGGTGGCCGCCCAACTGCTCGCACGCTCGATTCGCTTTCGGTCGGTCTCGGACAGGAGATCGTTGAACAGGTGTCGCGATCGAGCCTCGACTTTGCGGAAGCCAAGTTTGCCCGGATCGACGGTGCGTTGCACTTCGTCCGGCAGCCAGCCGAGTTCGGCGATCCGCTTGTTCGCTTCCATCCGCGCGTACGGCGGTAGATTGCCGGGGCGCATCGCGCTCAGCCGCGCGGACCAGTCCGCGAAGTCGCGGTAGCGGGCGACGTTGTCCGGTGATTTGGGCTGAGTGCCGCGGAAGCGATAGGTGATGTGCTTGTTGCCCAGCCGCCGCCATCCGTCCGGTTCGTCGACCAATTCGGTGAAGCCGGGATGAGTGGCCGCATAGAACACCGAATTGGATTCGCTGACGTGCGTCTTGATACCGGCGGTGAAACTTAGCACCTCGTCCGTCGCCAAGGAGGCCTTGGTTTTCCGCGCCGGATCGAGCAACACGATGCGATTGCGATCCCAGTCGTACACGGTGACTTCCTCGGGTTTGGTCACGCGGAAGTCGTACACAAGTCGCCCCATGAAGAGCGTCAGGTATTGAATCGGCTCGGTTTCCTTCCCCACGAAGACATCCGTCTCCACGCGGAACGGCTCCTGGCCGTGAACTCGCGCGGGTGTGGGCAGCGTGATCGAACTAAGCAGTAACATCGCCATGGCAAGCACCGTGGAAACCAGGAAAGCTGAGTCGCCCAGGGTGGCGCGGCGCACGTTCGGCATGCGGTGGACTCGCGGAGGAAATGCGGCGACAGTTGGCGTCGTCATCGGAGCAGAACTCCTAAGGGCCCGCTGGATGCGGAAACTGCGGTAAACTCATCGGAGCGCGGAGAGTAGGGAAGTTCCGCGAACCCGTCCAGACGCGTTTTTCCCCATTTCCTGGTCCTTGGGATGGCGACGCTTGACCAGTGCCGCCGCCAGATGGCGCCGCGATGTTGACAGACGACTTGCGAAAGCTGAATCCACGCGACACGAGCTACGCGAGCCACTTCGTCGAGCGATTGTTGGCGGCGGTCGAGGAGGCGGGAGCCAGCGACGTCCACCTGCAGCCCACGCCAAATGGACTCGCCATCGCGTGGCGACTCGATGGCGTCCTGCAGCCGATCGGCGAGTTTCCCGCCGGCACCACCACGGACATTGTCGCGCGGCTCAAGGTGTTGGCGGAACTTTTGACCTACCGCGTTGATGTTCCGCAAGAAGGCCGGGTGCGGCGGCCCGGCCAGGGCGCCGATTGGCGTGTCAGCACTTTTCCCACCCTGCATGGCGAACGGGCCGTGGTGCGGCTGGTCGCATCCGCCGCTGGCCCCCGACGAATCGCCGAACTCGGCCTGCCCGCCGGCATTGATCGCTCGCTGCACAGCTTGCTCAACGAGACTTCCGGCGCGCTGCTGATCACCGGCCCGGCGGGAAGCGGCAAGACCACGACCGCATACGCCTGTCTTCGCGAAATCGTGGGCGGCGCCGAAGCCGCCACCAACCAAAACTCGCATGCCCATAACCGGCCCAGCGACCACGCGAGCCGGATTCACTCACGCTGCGCGATCACGCTGGAAGATCCGGTCGAAGCGCCGCTGGCCGGCGTGGTCCAATCGCAGCTTCATCCCGCCTCGGGCTTCGATTTGGCGACCGGTTTGCGTTCCGTGCTGCGACAAGATCCGGAAGTGATTCTGATTGGCGAGATTCGCGATCGCGTTGGTGCGGAGGGCGTCTTTAACGCGGCGTTGACGGGCCACTTGGTGATCGCCACCTTCCACGCCGCCAGCGCCGCGGGCGCGATCAGCCGGTTGGCGGAAATGGAAATCGAACCCTATCTGCTCCGTAGCGGCTTGCTGGCTGTTCTCAATCAGCGGTTGCTGCGCCGTCTGTGCGACTGCGCGGCGACGATGCCCAACCTTGCGAGCAACACATCGAGCAACACATCGAGCAACACATCGTGCAACAAGCCGGGCAACTCGCCGGTGGCCGCCGATCCGCTGCTCGGTGGGTCAGCGGCGGATTCAAGTTCTTCGCAGACGCCGCGATCAAGCGTGCGTCGGCCGGTTGGCTGTATCGAGTGTCAACAGACCGGTTATCGTGGTCGGTTGTTGCTTGCGGAACTGTTGTTGGCGTCGCCCACGGAATTGGGACGCGCGATCCTGTCCCGCGAGGACGCGGCGCGGCTGGAGCAACTGGCCCAGGCGGCCGGCTTGGTGCCGATCACGGCGCAGGCCGCCGCCGCCGTCCGTGACGGCGTCACCTCGGATGCCGAGGTTTTCCGGATACTTGGCAGTCGAGGGAATTCGCTGTTCGCAGTCGCAGGTCGGCCCGGAGCGGAAGGCTAACATGAATGGGACGAGACTCCCGCTGACCGCAAGGCGCCCGCTGACCGAGGCCCCACCGATCACGTCGTTCAAGGCGGCCCTCGAGCCGGGCGTGCTTGACCTGTGGTGGTTTCCGTACGAAGAGTTCGAGGAGCGGCGGGAGTTGTTCGCGGCCTATGAGTCGCTGTTGACGGCGGATGAACGGGTCCGCCACCAGCGACTGCGGTTCGAACGCGACAAACGGCAATTCCTGGCGACGCGCGCCTTGGTCCGTACCGTTCTGTCGTGCTACGAGCCGGCGGTGTCGCCGCTGGAGTGGCGGTTCGCGATCGGGGAACGGGGCAAGCCGAGCATCTCCGAACCGGCTGCCGCGAGCGGCTGGCACTTCAACCTGTCGAACACACGCGGCTTGGTCGTGTGCGCGGTGAGCGGCGTGCATTCGCGTCTCGGAGTAGATGTCGAACGGCTCGACCGGTCGAACGACCTGCTGGCGCTTGCGGATCGCTACTTCAGTCCGCTCGAGGTGGCGGAGCTGCGGGCTTTGCCCTCCAGCGAACAGCCATCGCGATTTTTCGACTACTGGACCTTGAAGGAAAGCTACATCAAGGCCCACGGTCTCGGCCTTGCCATTCCGCTCGACAGCTTTTCGTTTTTGCTCGGAGCCAACTCGCCGCGGCAATCGCCTTGTCGATCGGAGGCGGCATCCGGGAGACGGTCGAGCGGTGAGCCGAACGCATCGTCGAGTGAACCGTTTGGCGATATGTCGGATGAACCGTTGAGCGATCCGTCGGATGAACCCGTGAGCGGGTTGGTCCCGTCGATCGGAATCGTATTTGATCCGCGTCGTGACGACGATCCGGCCCGCTGGTCGTTCGCGTTGTTTGACGCCGCGCCGCGCTACCGGCTCGCCGTGGGCGTGGAAACGTGGGGAAGTCGACTGACCGTTCGCGCCCGGCGGTTCATTCCACTGGGGATGGAACTATCTGGAGAAGCGCAGCAAGAAGGTGACGGAGCAAGCTGCTAATGGGCGACTTACGGTGATCCTCCCCTTTGTACGACGGACATCTTGTCCGTCGC
>CAIXSC010000100.1 GCA_903921945.1 uncultured Planctomycetaceae bacterium | reverse complement strand
CGATCGATCGCGTGCTCGCATCGGCCAGTGTCGTGTTCACCGTGCCGGGGTGGGCGGACCGCAACGGCAGGTTGGCCTCCCACGTGTTGACAGCGCCCGCCGGCGTGCCTTGCGTGTTCGGAGCGTAACGGATCGTCACCGTGCCCGTTCCCCAGGTGTCGGGCGAGCCGCTCCACGACGCCGCTGGATAGGTGAATCCGCCCCAGGCACCGTAGTAATTGGATCGGATGTCGCGGGTGGCCGTGCCACTGGTCCGAGTGAAATTCGAGTTTTCGCCCACCATCATTGTGTTGGAAGTGCCGTCGGTAATGTCGGCCAGCCGATAGCTGGCGAACGGACCGAGCACACCCGATGCGCTGTAGATGCCGCCGCTGTAGTTGCTGGTGCTATTGCGGCCTGTCGTATCGGGCGAGGTGGTGACAGCGCCTGCAATCCCGACATAATCCGCAAGCTGTGGATCGCCACCGCCCCATGCCTGCTGGGAGCCAGACTGGCCAAAGACCGGACAGGGGCTCGAAGGGCAGTTCCAGCCCGGCACACGCAACCGCTGCAGGATGACGTTCGATCCGGAATACGGCGTGAGGAAGGACGCGGCCTCGTCCAACCGATCGTTCAGCGCGTTTTGCTCCATGAACGGAAACACGGACACTCGCCAATTCTTCCGCGAGACCGAGTGCTGCATGCCGATCGGCAGCGATTGGTAGGTGTCATGGTAGTTATGCAGCGCAAGCCCCATCTGCTTCAGTTGGTTCATGCACTGGGCGCGTCGAGCCGCTTCCCGAGCGGCTTGCACTGCGGGCAAGAGCAGCGCCACGAGAACGCCGATGATCGCGATGACCACCAGCAATTCCACGAGCGTGAAACCCATTTTGCGTTTCATGTTTCCAGACCTCCGAAGAAAGAACTATCAGAACGACGGCAAGCCATCGTCACAGCGGTCGACCCACCTGTGAAAACAGCGGCACGCCTGTAGTAGTAGCAAATTCCGCGCCGGACCGTGGCGGAAGGCAAGAAGCGCCATCCTCGTTTCCGGATACGCCCGTAGATCGGTCACAACAGTCGTTTTTCTCCCATTGCCGCCGATTGCCGGTTTGTGTCGCGCGGCGCGGGCTGCCGGGTTTCCGCCGACACCTGCCCATGGCTTGGGCAGATGCCGCGCAAGATCGCGAGACAACGGATGCCCGTTGGCTCAAGCCAACAACTCGCGGACAACTCGGCCATGCACGTCGGTCAAACGGTAATCGCGGCCCGAATGGCGGTAGGTCAGCCGCTCGTGGTCCAAGCCCAGCAAGTGCAGGATCGTGGCATGGAAGTCATGCACGTGAACCGGATCGCGGCCCACCCGCACTCCCAGTTCGTCGGATTCCCCGTAGACCATTCCCGGCTTCACACCACCGCCCGCGAGCCACGATGAGAACACCCAATGATGATGTTCGCGGCCCCGCGCGTCGCGGGCGGCATTGAACGGCGTGCGGCCGAATTCCGTCGTCCAAACCACCAGTGTTTCGTCGAGCATTCCGCGGCGTTTCAGATCCCGCAACAGACCGGCGATCGCTTGATCGACGTTCTTCGCCAGCGGCACGTGCGTCGCCATGTCTCCGTGCGCGTCCCAGTTATTGGACGAACCGACATCGATCAATTCGATGAACCGCACTCCGCGTTCGGCAAGCCGCCTGGCCACCAAGCATTGCCACGCGAAGCCTTGGGTGCTGCCGCGTGGCAGCCCGTACAGCGCCAACGTCGCGTCCTCTTCGCGCGACAAATCGAATACCTCGGGCATTTCCGCCTGCATGCCGAAAGCCGTCTCGAACGACTGAATGCGGGCCGCCAGTCGCGGATCGCCGCTCCGCGCCGCCAGATGGCGGGCGTTGAGCCGCGCGAGGGCCTCCAATTCCATCGCCTGCAAACTACGGCTCGGAACGCGTCGTCGAATGTTCGCGACCGGTTCCGCTCCCGGCACGACGAGCGTCCCCTGGTGAGCGCCGGGCAGAAAATCGCTGCCCCAAACTTGGCCGCCCGCGTATGGCGAATGCGGAGCGATCACCACGAACGATGGCAGATTGCGATTCTCCGTGCCCAAACCGTAGCTGATCCACGCCCCCATGCTTGGCCGCGCAAACGTGAACGAACCGGTGTGGATGCCGAGCGTCGCTTCATAGTGGTTCGTGTGGTCCGACGTCATCGATCGGATCACGCACAAGTCGTCCACACATTCGCCCAAGTGCGGGAACAGCTCGCTCACTTCCGTGCCGCTCCGGCCACGCGGCGAAAACTTCCAGCGAGGCGGCCGCAGGTGCATCGTGAAACGCCCCTTCCGCCCCTGGAATTCATCCACATCGATCGTTTTGCCTTCCGAGTCGGCCAGCTTCGGCTTCGGATCCCAGCTTTCCACATGCGACACGCCACCGCTCATGTGCAGCATGATCACCCGCTTGGCCCGCGGTTCGAAGTGCGGCCGCCGAGGCGCGAGCGCGTCGTCCGCCGTCAGTTCGCCCACAATTGCCGGCAGAAGCGTCGACGCGCCGACGAGGGATCGCAACACGGCGCGTCGACCGATGCCGGTAGCGTTCATTCGTTCCGACCACCACTTAATCGACATGCAGGAACTCGTTGGAACTGAGGATGATGCGAATGTAAGCGGCCAGGGCGGCGCGTTCGAGCCTTTCCGGCGGAATGGCGCTCTCCCGGCGGGCTTCGCGGACATAATCGTCAAGAAACGCCACCGCCTCATCGCGATCTTCGGCCGCCGGCATACGTGCCAAGGCGTCGTGCCAAACCTGTTCGACACTCGTCGCGCGCGACGCGCCCGAGTGCCCAATCCGGTCCGCCCACCGTTCAGCCGCGGCGTGCAGGAACGGATCATTCAGGAAGAACAGCGATTGGGTGGGAACAATCGTCGCGGGCCGGGCCGGGGTCGTCGCGTTCGGATCGGGACCGTCGAACAACGCGAGGAACGGATGGCGTTTAAGACGCTGGGTCATGAGATAGACACTGCGTTTGGAATGGTCGTACACCGCCTGGAACGGCGCGTGCTGGCTGAATCCCCAACTGGGCGGCTCGGGAAACGGATGGCCAACGCCCGGGACGCGGTCCAGCTCTCCCGTGACCGCCAAGATCGAGTCGCGAATCTCCTCCGCACCCAGGCGTCGCCGCGGAAAACCTGCGTAGAGATCCTCCCACGACAAAACCGGAGCAGCCGGCGCCGCCGTGGATTCCATACGACTCGTTGAGGGCGAAGCCGCGCTGGCAGACGAAGAGCCAGCTTGCGGAATGAGGCCGTCGCGTGACGCTTGCTGGTAGGTCGCGCTGAGCAGGATCTCGCGATGAAGGGCCTTGAGCGACCACTGGGCGCGGATCAATCGGTAAGCCAAAAAGTCGAGCAGCTCCGGGTGAGTCGGCGGCGCGCCGCGGGCCCCGAAGTCGTTCGGCGTCTTCACCAACCCCTGGCCGAAGTGATACTGCCAAACCCGATTGGCGATCACCCGCGCGGTGAGCGGATGATCGGGCCGCGCGAGCCGCTCCGCCAATTCGCGACGACCGCTTCCCGCGACGATGGGTGTGGCCGCGTCGAATCCGATAGCCGCCGGCACCTCGCGCGGCGCGAGTTCGCCCGGCAGGCTCGGTTCGCCGCGCCGCTGGATCGGCTCAGCGTGAGGTGTGCCCTCCGCCATCGCATAGGCCCACGGAAAAGGCCCTTCCCGCATCAATTCGCGCAGTCGCCGCTCGTCATCCTCGATCGCGCGATCGCCTTGGGCGAGTTCGCGACGCAACTCGGCGATCCGTTGGCGGCGAGTCGCCACGTCGACGGTCGGCGCGGAGTTCGGGAAGCGGTCGCTCACCAGGAAGTTGTCCGCGTCAAGCGACGGCCGGACACCGGGCCGATGTCCGTAGCTATCGATGAACGTGTAATCAATGCCGCCGTCCCACCCCGGCGCAACTTGGCCGGCGAACTTCCGAGTGTCTTTCGGTCCACGCAGCTCGCCGGCGTACTGGCGTTGTTGGGTGTCGAGCACCAATCGGACCTGATGCCACTCACCCAACGCGACCGGGCCCGCCGACTCGATCTTCTGGCCAGTGCGGTAGAAGAACTCGGAGCCATGAAAGAACAGCTCGATCGCCGCCGACGTTCCAGCACCATGGCCGATGTAGTAGCGCCAGGTGCCGTCGCCGCCCGCCGCCTGATCCACACAGCGAAAATCAAACGCCAAATGGAGCCGGCCCGCGGCATCCGTCCGCGTTGGCCCGAGTGTCAAACCGAAGCCGTCGTACGCGGCGCGGTTCGGCATTCGCAGTCCCAGCTCGCCAGGTCCAAAAAAATCGCGAAAGGGGCTCTGCGCCGCCGCACTCAATCGCACCGCGCTGTTCGGCCCCGGATTCCATGGGCTGGCAGGCAGTTGGTCCTTGGCCTGCATTTCCAAATCGCCATCATGCCCCGCCTCTTCGCGCAGTCGCGCTGCCAACTCGCTTGCCGAACGCCGCGGGGAAGCGGGCGGCGGCGCACCGGTGCTCGCACTGGCGAGCGCCGCCGGTTCGAGTTCCACGAATTGCGTGGATGGCGGCGCGAACGGCTCGGCGCGGATCGCGAACTGGTCGTACTCGATCGAAGGAAACGACGCATTGGCGGTCGGGACCGCCTCGAACACGACGCGTTCCAACATGCCCAACATCACGCGGTGATCCACATCCGGAGGCAGCGCCATCGAAGCCAGTTCGAGCTTCGCTTGCGATGTCCCGACCACCCCCGTCACCCGCCGCGAAACGCCGTCGATCGTCAATTGGATATTGCGCCACTCGCCAGGGCCGGCGATTGTGAACGCTGAATCGACCGCGTTCGTCGTTGGCGAGTTTGCCGGCGGCTCCGGCGAGGCGGGAACCAATCGCAAGCGATCGGCCTCGATCCACACGGCCACGATGGTGCGGCCGGCGCGGTCGACGAACGAGAGGCGATGGCCAGGGCGCGGCGTCGCCGCCACTGCCTGCGATTGAATCCGGTAGTCAAGGTTAACGAACAACTGCTTCGCACCGGTGTACGTTGATGCGAGCGCGAGAGATTGCTCGAATCGGGCCGGTTGCGAGTTGGCCGGCACGCTGACGCCCGACTTGCCGGTTGCGTAGACATTGCGGAACGGGCTTTGCGCCGCGGCGGTGATGCTGATCGCGCCCGAGTAAAGCCAGGGCGGCACAAGGACGCCATTGCTACCGCCAGCAGCGGGCGCCTGCAATTCAAAATCCCCATCCAGGTCGCCGAGCGGCCGCAGCAGGCCCGGCGGTAGACCGCGGCCGTGTTGCTGCAGGCGATGGGCGAGCCGCGCGATCTCCGCCGTGTGCTGGCGCCACGCCGCCGCCGCCTCGGCAGGCGGCACGAGCGGCGCCAACGACCGGACTTTCTGTTTCTGTTCCGAACCAGGGAATGGATATCGAGTGCTGGCGAAAATGCTGTACAGCGCGTAGTAGTCGTTCATCGAAACCGCGTCAAACTTGTGGTCGTGGCAGCGCGCACAGCCCAAACTCAAACCCAGCACGGCTTGTCCGAGCGTGTCGATCGAATCCTGGATCGTCAGGTGATGGTAATTCTCCGAGTCAAAGCCAAACCGACGCGAGATCGCCAAGAACCCGGTCGCAATCACAGCATTGGCCCGCGAGTCTGAACCGATGACCGTGGACGAGCTGCGGGCCGTGGACGCGTCAGCGAGCACATCGCCCGCAATCTGCTCCCGCAGGAATTCGTCGTAAGGCTTGTCCCGATTCCACGATTCAATGACGTAGTTGCGGTACTTCCAGGCGAGTGGCGCGGGGTAGTCGGCCGTTTCGCCCGCCGTGTCGGCGTACCGCACGACGTCCAGCCAGTGCCGTCCCCAACGTTCGCCATAGGTCGGCGCTTGCAACAGACGCTCGACGACACGCTCGAATGCGTCGGGGCGATCATCGGCCATGAAGG
>CAIXSC010000099.1 GCA_903921945.1 uncultured Planctomycetaceae bacterium | reverse complement strand
GTCGTGTCAGGCCGCGTCGTGTCAGGCCGCGTCGTGTCAGGCCGCGTCGTGTCAGGCCGCGTCGTGTCAGGCCGCGTCGTGTCAGGCCGTGTCGTGTCAGGCCGCGTCGTGTCAGACCGCGCCGTGCCAGGCCGTGGCGTGGCCACCCGTGTCGTGTCCGCGGGGCGTAATGCGGCGACGTAGCGGGACGAAACCCAGCCCATGGTGAGTAGCAGCAGGACGGCGGCGGCGGCGAGCGTGGCGAAGGTGGCATTGCACGCTTGAGTGACGCGTCGCGCGTGCGCATCGGCGGCCAGAGTCGCGGCCGTTTTCGTCGTGGCGCCGCGACGACGTTGCAACGGGTCGAGCAGGCGGGACACCAACGCCAGCACGCTTTCCACCCAGGGATGCGGCAAGACGCGATATTGAAACAGTCGTTGCAACGGCAACACGAAGTAGGCGAGCACCAGTCCGAAAAGAACGGATTTGAGGAATGTCGCGGTGAAGACGAAGACGGCCAGCACGACCAACGCGACCAGGATGCCGGCGCTCGATTTCACCAGTGCCGAACGTTGCCCTTGTTCCTCGATCACCTGTTGGCGGCACTGTTCGATCGCCGCACTGTCCAATCCAAGTGACTTCGCCGTCTCGGCAATCAACGACTGCTCGGAGTCGGACAGGTCGCCATCGGCGTAGCCGATTTCCAACATGCCGCGAAGCAATTCCTGCCGCTCGTCGCGTTCCAACGGTTCGAGGTAGGCCGACTGGCTGACAAGCCCCGAGACGGGAACTTCGGACAACGCCGAGCGAATCCGCGCCGCCTCGCGCTTGCCGAAGTTGGCGGCGAACAAGCTATCGAGCCGTTCCTGTTCGACCGGCAACACACGTCCGTCGGCTTTTAACACGGCGAGGAACAACGCGCCGATCGCGGTGTTCAGCCGCCGCTGTTCGGTTTCGGGGAGGTTCATTCGCCGCGAAATCCGCGTGAGCAGTTGCGCGGCGTGACGCAGCGGCGATGCGAACCGCGTGCTCACGCGACCGAGAAAGCGGGGCCCAAAAGATTCCATGCATTCCGTCCTTGCCGATTGAAACACGCGTGGCGGCTGATTGTGATGCCATGCGTCTCGCGGTGAAAGCGGGCCGTCACACAAGCGTTGAGAAATCAGGATGGCTGGGTAAACTGTATGTCATGCTTACTGGAACGCGCTCGGTTGCCGAACCTTCCATGCCTGACGCCTTGGCATGGCAGCGAGAAACTGGGCGATCGCGGGTCTCGTTCGCCACACGACTCGCGGCCGCCGGAACGTCCGCGTCCGCCGTTCCAGAAGCGAGACAGCGGGATGCGGATTGGCTCCACAACGATGGGCCGAAAACCAGGAGGGTGGCAGGATGGTTTCCCAAAAACGGGCTGCCTGCGGCCAGGGTTCATGTCTGCCGTCGCGGAAGCGACGAGGACAGAACGGTGGCTTCGCCCATTTCGTTGCTCCATTCGCTTGGTCGCTGAGAGTCGCCCACAGCATCGGCCGTATGGCCGTCGCCTCCTTGGCGGTAATCGTCGGCTTTAACGCGTTGTTCGGCCTAGTTTCGGGGCCCCAAACACAGTTTAGTCCTCTTGGTCGTCCCTGTGCCGCGCAGGAGGTCATGTCCCCGACAAGCGATGCCGCGCCCGCCGCTGACGCGACATCCGCCCGAACCGAACCGACCGCTTCCCCCACAGCCGATCCCAAGCCAGCCGACGCCAAGCCAGCCGATTCCAAGCCGGCCGATCCCAAGCCAGCCGATCCCAAGCCAGCCGACGCCAAGCCAGCCGATTCCAAACCAACCGATCCCAAGCCAGCCGATCCCAAGCCGGCCGAGCCCAAGCCGGCTGACGCCAAGCCGGCCGATCCCAAGCCGGCTGAATCGCAAGCGGGTGTGCCGCAGCGGTCGGACGGTAAGCCTGGAGAGACGAGGCCGCCGATGGTGAAGACGCCGGCGTCGCCGCAGTCTCCGACCACGATGGAGCCGCAGGCCTCCCGGCCGGATGTCTATTATCTCCGGGACAAGGAGGGCAAGCTGGTCCCGGTGCCGGACTTCACTTACGAGGATTTCAAGCGGCTGTACGATTTGGACCGGCAGTTGGCGGACGCGGTGGCCCCGCCCCGCTACGTGCTCAATCGCGTCACGGCGCAGGGCCGAGTCGAAGATGAAGTGGCTCGGCTGCGGGTCGAGTTTCGCTTGACGCTGAAGACCGACAGTTGGGTGGCGGTCCCGTTGCGACTCAGTGGAACCGTATTGCGGGCCGAGCCGCAATATGACGGGCCGGGTCAGGTCTTGCTGGAGCACCAGGCGAGTCGCGATGGGTATGTGGTTTGGTTGCGGGACGCGGCGGAAAAGCCGCGACTGCTAACGCTCGACTTGGCGGTGCCGTTGAGCAAGCAGGGCACGGGCCGGCGACTGGCTTTCACCGCGCCGGCGGCGGCCGTCTCCGATTTGAAGCTGACCGTCCCTGGGCAAAAGATTGTCGCGCAGGCGAACGAAGGAGCGACTCCGCCGGTGGTGCGGCCGTCAGGCCCTAACCAGTCCGAGATTCAGGTGTCGGGGATTGGCGGCGAGTTTCAACTTTCGTGGAGCGATTCACCAGCCACGGCGGCAGCGGCGCCGGTGGCGATGGAAGCGACAGCGGCCGTTTCGGTGCGAATCGAGGGACCGAAGCGATTGACCAGCGAGGGGCGGCTGCGAGTTCGCAGCTACGGAGCGCCCCTGACGTCTTTCCGAGTGCGGCTTCCCGCAGGACTCGAGTGGTTCCCGCTGAACGAGCCGGGTTATCGAGTCGCTTTGGTGGAAACCGCTCGGGAGGCCGGTCGCGCGCCGGCCAGCGTGGTCGAAGTCACGCTGGAGAACAAGTCGGGATACGTCGCCGATGTGCGGCTGCGGGCGGTGACACCGGCGAAAGAGCCGCCTGCCGACGCGCGGATCGAAACGCTCGGCTTCGAGGTCTTGAACGCGGTTCGGCAACAAGGCGTGGTGGATTTCGTCGTGGAAGGCGATTGGTCGGTCACGTGGCCTGACCGGCAGAATGTCTTGCAGATGGAAGTGCCCGCGGCGTTGCGGCAACAACGGGTCGCGGCGCGATTTGAGTTCTACCGACAACCTTCTTCGCTTGGCGTCTTGGTGCAACCGCGACAGACGCGGGTCTACGCCGAACCGACCTACGCGTTGCGAGTGGACGCGGATGTGCTGCGTCTTTCCGCGGCGATTCGCTATCGCGTGCGCGGTCCCAGCGCCGCTCGCGTGCAGCTAAATCTGGCTGGGTGGCGAATCGACAATTTGCGGCCCGAGGATTTGTTCGACCGCGAACAGGCTCGCGAGGCGGCCGATGGATTGTGGACGCTGCCGTTCGCCACCGAGGCGGCCGCGGCGGCGACGCAGGATTTCGAACTCCGCTTCGAAGCATCCCGGCCGCTGGCGTCGGTCGCCGAACCGCTCTCCGTCCCGCTGCCGAGACCCAAGGCCGATGCAGTGGGGCCGACTCGGCTTAAAGTGGTCGCCGCCGAAAACATCGTGCTCAGCCCGCGCTGGGCGGAGATCGTTGGAGGCATTCAGACCGCCTCGCCGATGACGGACGCCGAGGAAGCGGCGAGCGTCGCCGAACCAAACAAAACCGCGAACGCCGCTGATGACGACTTGGGCGACAACAGCAAAGGCGCCGCCCAGCCACTTCTCTTGGAGATTCGCGGCGATGTCGAACAACCCAGGTTCGTCGCCGATCTGCAGGTCCGGCAGCGGCAACTGTCGGTGGGACTTGAGAGCCATCTGAGGGTTGAGATGCGACGGGTTGTGGT
>CAIXSC010000098.1 GCA_903921945.1 uncultured Planctomycetaceae bacterium | reverse complement strand
CTTCGGATCGAACGATTCATGGTGGCTCGGACCGCCATCCATCCAAATCAAAATGCAACGCTTCGCGGCCGCCTTGATCGGGCCGTTCGCCGAGGGCTCCTGGACGCCACGCCCGGCCGCGTTCGCGACCGGCGCCGTTCCATCTTCCGCCGACAGCCTCGACGCGCCGCGGCCAACCTGTCCGCCCGCCTGCGCCCGCAACAACGCGGCCAGTCCCAAACCGCCCAGTCCGCCTAAACCGAGCCGTAAAAAACTCCGGCGAGCGTAGCCGTCGCAGTACCGCGGCGCATCCGTTTCGGCACGCCGAGCGACACCCTGCTGTGGACCGTTCGGGAAGCTCATGGAAGTATCCTCAATGGTTCAATACAAATTCGGCGGAATTCATCACCGACCACAGAACATCCTCGGTGGCCGTTTGTCGCGTGGCCTCGGGCGAGGCGAAAGCCGCTAGGGCCGCTTCCAGTTCATCGGCTCGAGGCGGCCGCGACAAGGCCGCTAGATACAGTTCCCGGACAATCCGCTCCGGTGGCAAGTCGCTGGCCGCCAACCGCGTCGCGCGGCCCGTGGGTGATGTCAGTTTGTCGTGGATCGCGGGCGAATTCAGTAAATGCAGCACCTGGCTGAGCGTCGAGTCTCCCAGCCGTTCGCAGCTACAGACCGTCTTGCGTTGCGGACGACCGAAGGTTTCCAGGAATACCGACGGGAGACAGTTGTCCCAGAGCTGGACGGCTCGAGTGCCCGGCGGCATTCCGGTGAACACTTCGGGCTCGCCCGTCACGTCGCAAACCGCGTCCAACAGCACCTCCGCGGGCAGCCGCTTGCGGTAGGCTCGCGAGTAGTTGCGAGTATCCCGGGCGTTCGCCCCGTTGGCCGTCGAGCTCAACGCGTAGGTCCGGCTGGTCGCGATCGTCCGCAGCAAATGGCGCAGGTCGAATCGCCGTTCGGTGAACTCGCGGGCCAGCTCCGCGAGCAGCCGTTCATTCGTCGCCGGATTCGTCTCCCGCATGTCGTCGATCGGCTCGACAAGCCCCCGCCCCATGAGGTGGGCCCAAAGTCGATTGGCCGCCGCGCGCGCGAAAAACGGATTGGCCGGCGAAGCGAGCCATTCCGCGAGCCGTTCGCGTGGATCATCGCCCGCGGCGATGGCGAGCGGCTCGCCTAAGAGCACTCGGGGAGCGATTACGGCTTTGGTGAGTGGATGGGTGACGTCGCCCTTGTCGGCGACAAAAAAACGTTGCTCGGCGCCGCCCGCCTGCTTGCGTTGCAGCCGCGCGAAAAACGCCGCCATCCCATAGAAATCATCCTGGCCCCAATGCTCGTACGGATGATGATGGCATTTCGCGCACTCCAGCCGCACCCCGAGGAATACCTGGCTGACCGCCACCGTCAAATCGTTGGGATTGTTGAACGCGCGGAAAAAGTTCACCGCTCCGTTCGTTTCGCTGCCACCCTCCGCCGTCAACAACTGACGCACCCACACATCGAACGGAACATTGCGTTCCAACACGCCGCGCAACCACTGATGGTACGCATGGGCCGAGCGCGCTCCGAGTTCCTCGCGATGCACCTTCAGTAGGTCGGCCCATCGCAGCGCCCAGTAATCCGCGTACTCGGGCGAAGCCAGCAACGTGTCAACCAACCGCGCCCGCCGCTCGTCCGATGGCCCTTCCCAACCGGTCGACATCAACGAGGCCCGCGGGGGAGCCTCGCCGAGAAACTGCTGCGTCTCCGCCAACGTCGGCAACCGGCCGACCAGATCGAGCGTCGCGCGGCGAAGAAACGTGGCGTCGTCCGCCGCCGACGACGGCGTCAGATGGAGCCGTTCCCACTTTTCCGCCACCAGCCGGTCGACGAACCGCGACCGATCCCAGGCCGCCAACGCGGAGCCGACAGTCGCAGACACTGATCCGGCAGACACTGAACCGGCAGACACTGAACCGGCAGACACTGAACCGGCAGACACTGAACCAGTAGATGTCGAACCGGCAGAGCCGGCGCGAGCGGCCGGATTCCCAGCGGTCGTGGTCGTGTCGGTCATCGGAACGGTCACGAATGCCGACACCACTTTTTCCTGGTATCGTACCACGATCGCCGACTCGCCCGGCAAAGTCGTGGTTTCCACAATCCCATCCCGATCGACATCGGCGAGTGTTTTGTCGTTAGCGGTGTAAATCGCCATCCGCGTGATATCGCGGGTCGAGCCGTCGGCGAACGTGCCTGTGACGCGAAGCGCCTGGCGGGATTCGGGACGCATGACCTGCTGCCGCGGCTGGACGTCGATCGAAACGAGTCGCGGGGCGCGGGAGTCGGTGCGCGGCATACCGGCCACGATCCAGCGGCTCAGCCGTTGGTACTCGTCCGAGCCTTCCTCGAGACGCAAGCCGCCGCCATGAGGCATCCGGTTGGCGGCCTTGGCGAGCAACAAGGAGCTGTTGGGCGCGGCGGGAAACACGCGTCGTCCGCGCCCTTCGTAGACGATCGCTTGATAGTCCGCATCGCGGTCAAAACCGAAGACCGACAGCTTGAACCCGTTCCGACCACTCTGCTTGCCGTGGCACCCGCCCGAATTGCAGCCTGCCTTCGTTAAGATCGGAACGATGTCCTCGTCAAAGTCGATTGTCACTGCGGGCTCGGCGGCAGCCAGCGGCCACACTGCGGACAGCGTGGCGAGGACGATGAAAACGTTGGCGACGACAGAGGCGATGGCAGTGAACGCACTAGCAGCGGGAGCACTAGCAGTGGGGGCACTGGCAGTGGGGGCACTGGCAGCGGGGGCACTGGCAACGGGGGCACTGGTAGCGGGGGCACTGGCAGTGGAGCTCATGGAGGCGATGGAGCTGGCGAATCGCCCGGCGTTGCCGCGAGTTGCCGTGCGACTCGGGCTGCCAATGACCGCGCGCGACATCACGCCGGTCGCCGCACTCAAGATCGCGTTCGAATTCAGGGCGAAAGTCGCGAACCGCCGTCTGTTGCCGAAGCAAACATAGCCGGAACGCAGCCGATCGCGGTGTCGTGGACGCGAAGATGCACGTGTCATCGCGGATTCCAACACAGAGTCCTCCAGCCACCTGTTTCCAGGCCGGAACGACTCGCGGGTGAGGGTATTCGGAAGGGGGGGTAGCGTCGCGCCGGCTGACACCCCTTCGTCGTTACCACTTCGAAGGGGTGCGGGTAGTTTAGGCCGAGCGAACTCGCCAAACAAGCCAAACCCGGACGAGTAGCCACCCTCGAGCGACAAGACACCGCAGCCTGCTTGCCGCTGTCGAAAGTCGTGGATCGCACTGCGACCCGATGGGTCCTATGCGACCTATGGGTCCTATTCGACCTATGGGTCCTATAAGTCTCATAAGTCTCATAGGTCCTATTCGTCCTATTCGACTCACTCACCCAGATTCACCCCTCATTCACCGCTATCCGCCCCTATTCGCCTTTCCTGCCGAAGAACGATTTCATCCGATCGGAGATCGACGGTTTGGGTTCCGCAGCCGCAGCCGGAGCGGTGGTGTCGGCGGACGTGCTGTATTCTTCCGGCGTCGTCGCCGCACTACGTGGGGACGAAGCGTTTTTGCTGGGTGCCTTGGTTTTGCCGGTTGCCGCGGAACCGCTGCGGGACGGTGTCGTGCTGCGGGAAGGTGTTCCGCTTCGCGACGCAGTAGCGGCTCGCGAGGTGGCTGATTGACCGGCCCGCGACGCGGCAGACTGCCCTGAGGGCGGAGCGGACGACTCGCCGACGACGCGGTCGGAGATCACGCGCTCTTCGATCAACTGCTCGTCGGGACCAAGCCCCAACTGTGCGGCTCGCCGTTCGCTCGCTCGGCTCGAAACGGGCGCGGCAAACTCGGAGCCTCCCTGCGGCGACGCACCTGCGGGCGGTGCGGCTTGCCGCGCATTGGCGGCAGTATCGGCCAGCGTTGGCGTTCCAGTCGTGTTCGAGGCTTGTTCGCTACGCCAAAATAGCCAACCGCGTTTCGGCGGGGCCGGCTGGCTCGCGGCCGCCTGCGGTGGAGCGGACCGGGGCGCCCCGGCGCGGGACGCAGCGGCCGAACGAGACTCGACAGCGGCTCGAGAGGGGCTAGGCGAACGGCTCGTCGCGGTCGCTCGCGGGTTCGCGGATTGTGGCATGGGCTGCGGCGCGGGTTGGGGTGCCACCGAGACGCCTGGCGAAGGCGCGACGGGCAACGCGGCATACTCGCGACCGCCGGCCGCTCGGCGAGGAGCCACGTAACTTTTCGGCAACTCGGCGGGCGAAGTCGCCTCGTCGTCACCCAGTGTCGCACGGGACGCTCGACGGCTCGGCGTTCGGCGGAACAACCGCCCCATGGGCCCCGCCGCCGATTCCCGATCTCCCGAAACCGGCTCCACGTCGGGATCGACATTCACCACTTCCGCCAACGTCTCCTCGGCAACCTTCACTGGAGTGGATGCCTCCGCCGGCGACTCCACGGGTGCGGGTCCCGCAACGGGGGTCGGCGTTTCCGCCGCTATCGACGGTGCGGCAGGCAACGCAGCGATGACGGGAGTAGCGTTGTCGGCAACTGGCCCAACGGCTGGCTCGACGGTTGGCCCCGCGACTGGCTCGGCAACTGGCCCCGCGACTGGCTCGGCAACTGGCCCCGCGACTGCCTCGGCAACTGGCCCCGCGACTGGCCGGGCGACTGGCGCGGCGACTGGCCGGGCAATGGGCTCCGCGACAGGGGCAGCCACTGGCCCGGTGGCTGGCGCTGTCACGGGCTCGGTGGCTGGCATCGTCGCGACCGGCCCCGAATTGCTCTCCGGACGCCGCACACCGACGCCAATCGGTTTGATGGCCGAGCTCTTCGCAGAATTGGGAATAGGGATCACCGTCGCGATCGGTGCCGATGACGTTTCACCTTCGGCAGCCTTGGAGGAAACAACGTCGCTCCTGAAGGCTTCCAACTTAGATTCTTGGACCGGCGGATTCGTGTCCGCGGGCACTGTCTGTGCATTCGTTTGCGTCGCGTCTGTTGGCGTTGCATCCGCTTGCGTTGTGTTCGCTCCCGTAACGTTCGGAACCGTCGTGGCCGGAACCGTCGTGGCTGGTCCCGTTGGGGTATCTGCGGTCGCCGTATCCGCAGCCGGATCGATCGGTTGAGCCGCCAGTTCACGGGCCGATGGCCCCTTGGGCGACTCTACGGATGAACCAGCCGGAGCTGGATCAACCGAAAGGGGCGTGGCGGGAGCTGCCTCCGACGGGTTGGCGGCTGGACTCGCGTCGGTCGCCGGATCGGCATTCGTAGCTGGTTGGGATGGCGGGGCTGGCTGATTGGCAGCCGGGGAGGGTTTGTTTCGCGAGAACGGGTTCCGGAACCACTTCGAGAGGCCGGACGGGCCGTTTTCCGCGGCGGAGGCTAGGCCGCCGGCGGGCGTCAAACTGGCTGCAAGAACGAGACTTAGAATGGTCCGACGCATCGTCTGGATCCCTCCATGAAACGGACTCGCGCCGCCGGACACAGACATGTCAGACGGCGCAAGCTTTACCGTTTGTAGTGATCGTAGCGATGCATCGGGAATCTTGAGGCGAATTTATGTGTTCTTCACTGAACTTGCCGGTCCACCCACGCTCGCGTTCCGAGGACTGCCTGCGTTAGAACCGCTTGCCGTCACGCTGCTAGCGCTGGTATTGCCATCTTTCGCCGTGGACGGCGGGGTGAACGCCGCGAACGTGTAGCCGTCCTCCAAATGGTCGACGCGGACGCCTTGGCCCTCTTGGATGGAACCCCGCAGCAGTTCCGAGGCGAGCGGGTTTTGAACTCGCTGCTGGATCACTCGCTTGAGCGGTCGCGCGCCGTACTGCGGGTCGTAGCCCTCGCTGGCCACCGCCGCCAACGCCCGTGGCGTGACGTCCAGCTCGATTCCCTGCAATTCGAGCTGCTTGGCGAGCCGCTTGACTTGCAGTTGGACGATGCGGCCGATCTGTTCCCGGCGGAGCGGATGGAAGATCAGCGTCTCGTCGATCCGGTTGAGGAACTCGGGGAGGAACGCTTTGTGCAGCGACTCGCCAACCGCCTCGCGCATTTCGGCCTCCGAGCCGCCATCGGCGGCGATTTGCTGGATCGCTTGGCTGCCCAGGTTGCTGGTCATCACGACGATGGTGTTGGTGAAATCGACCGTGTTGCCATGGTTGTCGGTCAGCCGGCCATCGTCGAGCACTTGCAGCAGGATGTTGAACACATCGCGATGGGCCTTTTCGATTTCGTCCAGCAGGATGACGCAGTAGGGGCGGCGGCGGACGGCTTCCGTCAGTTTGCCGCCTTCTTCGTAGCCGACGTAACCCGGCGGCGCGCCAATCAGCCGGCTTACCGTGTGGCGATCCATGAACTCGCTCATGTCGATCCGCACCAGCGCGTTCTCGTCATCGAACATGACTTCGGCCAGCGCCTTGCATAGCTCGGTCTTGCCGACACCGGTCGGGCCGAGGAACAGGAACGAGCCGATGGGACGGCGCGGATCCTGCAGGCCGCTGCGGCTGCGGCGCACCGCGTTCGACACGGCTTCGACCGCCTCGTCCTGCCCCACGACGCGCTGATGGATGCGGTCTTCGAGCACCAACAGTTTGGCGCGTTCGGTTTCGAGCATCCGGTTGACGGGAATGCCCGTCCAGGCACTCACGACGGCCGCGATCTCATCCTCGGTCACCTCCTGCCGCAGCAAACGCCGCTCGGGAGCCTTCCGCGGCGCGCCTTCGGTCGCGGGTTCTCCCGCCTTGGCGCCGGCCGCCGCCTGACCGGCCGCTTGACCGGCCGCCTCTTCGGCCTCAATGCGTTTTCGCAGTTGTCGCCGAGCGACATCCAGTTCGTACAGCTTTTGGTAGTCGGCTTCGCTCACGGGGCTCCCGGAGGACTGTTTGTCTTTGATCGACTTTTCGAGCTGCGCGAATTCGTGGTCGGCGCGTGACAGGTCTTGGCGGACTTTCTGAACGTCGCCGAGCCCCAGTTTTTCAGCTTCCCATTGTTCGCGAAGGCTCGCGAGCTGCCGCTTTTGGTCGGTGATTTCGCTTTCGATTTCCGCCAGTTGATCGCGGGCGGACGATTCCGATTCGTCGGCCAGTTGGCGGGCGGCGAGTTCCAGTTGCCGGAGCCGCCGCTGGACCTCGTCGATTTCGGTCGGCACGCTTTCGAGTTCCATGGCGAGCCGGCTGGCCGCCTCGTCCATCAGGTCGATCGCCTTGTCCGGCAGGAAGCGATCGGTGATGTAGCGCTGCGAGAGCCGGGCGGCGGCGACCAGCGCGCCATCGCGGATCTTCACGCCGTGGTGGGCTTCATAGCGGGCTTTGATGCCGCGCAGAATCGTTAACGTGTCTTCCACGGAAGGTTCGCCGACGTACACCGGTTGGAAACGGCGTTCGAGCGCGGCGTCCTTTTCGATGTGCTGGCGGTATTCGTCGAGCGTGGTGGCGCCGACGCAGCGGAGTTCGCCGCGGGCGAGCGCCGGTTTGAGCAAGTTGGCGGCGTCGGCGCCGCCTTCCGCCTTGCCCGCGCCGACCACGGTGTGAAGTTCGTCCATGAACAGGATCACCTTGCCGCCCGCGTCTTGGACTTCGCGCAGGACCGCTTTGAGCCGCTCTTCGAATTCGCCGCGGAATTTGGTGCCCGCGACCAACGCGCCCAGGTCGAGCGAAATGACGCGTTTGTCCCGCAGGCTCTGCGGCACGTCTCCCTGAACGATGCGCAGCGCCAACCCTTCCGCGATCGCCGTCTTGCCAACGCCCGGCTCGCCGATCAGCACCGGATTGTTCTTCGTGCGGCGCGACAGCACTTGAATGACGCGGCGGATTTCCTGATCGCGGCCGATGACCGGGTCGAGTTTGCCTTGGCTGGCCCGTTCCACCAAATCGATCCCGAACTTGCGCAGCGCTTGATACTTGTCCTCGGGGCTTTGATCGGTCACTCGAGCGGAGCCGCGGACGGTCAGCAGTGCCTGCCGCACATCGTCGTCGCGGACGCCTGCCATGCGGAGCAGGTTGCGGGCCGTGGAATCGATATTCGTCAGCGACAGCAACAGGTGCTCGGTCGAGACGAATTCGTCCTTCATCGCCGCCGCCTCTTTGGCGGCCCCTTCCAGCACTTGCCGGCAAGCGGCGTTCGGTTGCGGAGTCGCGCCGCCCGACACTTTGGGTTTGCGCTCCAGTTCGGCGGCGACCTGTTTTTGCAACTGCGGCACGGCGGTGCCGATCTTGTCCAGCACCGCGCGGACGATGCCGTCGGTTTCGGTGAGCAATTGGGACAGCAGGTGGAGCGGGTCGAGTTCCGGATGGCCGCGATCGCCCGCCATGGATTGCGCGTTCGCCACCGCTTCCTGGGCCTTGATGGTCAGTTTGTCGAATCGGAATGTCATGGAACGACCCCTTCTAAAAAACGAGGGTGAAGCCGCGCGGCGCGAACCGCGCGGACTCCACCCTGGATGCTTTCGACGATCAGTATGCGGTCAGTATGCGTTCAGTAAACGGCGCCC
The DNA here is from genome assembly GCA_903921945.1 of uncultured Planctomycetaceae bacterium. Classification (GTDB taxonomy): domain Bacteria; phylum Planctomycetota; class Planctomycetia; order Pirellulales; family Pirellulaceae; genus CAIXSC01. Next base: position 3,944 of record CAIXSC010000098.1, on the reverse strand, counting down.
TAATCCTTCTTCACTTCGTACTCGGCGTCGATCGCGTCATCGCCCGGCTTGTCGCCGCCTGCGCTCTCGTTGCCGGTCGGCGGCGCGGCGCCTTCGCCGGCGGCGCCGTTCTTTTCGTACAGCGTCTTGCTGAACGCGTGCGAAGCCTGTTCGAGCTCGTTGACGGCCGTGCGGATTGTTTCGACGTTGTCGGACTTGGCCGCTTCCTTGGTCTTCGAAATCGCCTTTTGGAGCGACTCGCGATCGGATTCGCGGAGCTTGTCGGCGTTGTCCTTCATCAGTTTTTCAAGCTGGTAGCACATCTGATCGGCTTGGTTGCGGAGCTCGGCCAGTTCGCGGCGCTTTTTGTCGGCGGCCGCGTTGGACTCGGCGTCTTTCCGCATCCGCTCAATCTCGCTCTCGGACAATCCAGACGATTGCTCGATGCGAACGGTCGCCTCCTTGCGGGTGCCAAGGTCTTTGGCGGTGACATTGAGAATGCCGTTTTGATCGATGTCGAACTTGACTTCGATTTGCGGGACGCCACGCGGGGCCGGCGCGATGCCTTCGAGGTTGAATTCGCCTAGCAACCGGTTGTCGGCGGCCATCGGGCGTTCGCCTTGAAACACCTTGACGGTCACGGCCGTTTGACTGTCGGACGCGGTGCTGAACACCTTCTTCTTCTCGACCGGGATCGTGGTGTTGCGATCGACGAGCGAGGTGAGCACGCCGCCTTCGGTTTCGATGCCGAGCGTGAGTGGCGTGACGTCAAGGAGCAGCAGGTCTTTGCGGTCGCCGGACAGGACGCTGCCTTGGAGGGCGGCGCCGATCGCCACGACCTCGTCCGGATTCACGCCCTTGTGCGGCTCTTTGCCGAAGATGTCCTTAACGAGCTTCTGCACCTTCGGAATACGAGTGGAACCGCCAACCAACACGACCTCGTCGATGTCCGACGGGCTCAGCTTGGCGTCCTTCAACGCCTGCATCACCGGCTTGCGGCAGCGTTCGATCAGCTTGTCGGAAATCTCTTCGAACTTGGAACGCGAGATGGTCGCCTGCAAGTGTTTCGGGCCCGACGAGTCGGCTGTGATGAACGGCAGGCTGATGTCGGTCTGCGGCAGCGAGCTAAGCTCCTTTTTCGCCTTCTCGCACGCTTCCTGCAAACGCTGCAACGCCATCACGTCTTTACGCAGATCGATCCCGTTGTCGCGTTTGAACTGGTCGGCGACGTGGTTGATCAGTTCGAGATCGAAGTCGTCGCCGCCCAGGTGAGTGTCGCCGTTGGTGCTGATGACCTCGAAGACCTTGGTTTCCGAGCCGTCCTCGCCGCTGCCAGCGACTTGGAGCACAGAGACGTCGAACGTGCCGCCGCCCAAGTCGAACACGACGATTTTTTCGTCCTTCTTCTTGTCCAGTCCGTAGGCCAGCGCCGCGGCGGTCGGTTCGTTGATGATACGAGCGACTTCCAAGCCGGCGATTTGGCCGGCGTCCTTGGTGGCCTGACGCTGGGCGTCATTGAAGTACGCGGGCACCGTGATGACCGCCTTGTTCACCTTGTGGCCCAGGTACGACTCGGCGGCCTCCTTAAGCTTCGTGAGCACTTTGGCGGAGATCTCTTGCGGGGTCAGTTCACGGTCGCCAACTTTGACCTTCACGTAGTCGGCCGAGCCGCCGGTCACCTTATACGGCACCATCTTCTCTTCCGACTCGACTTCGTTGTGGCGGCGGCCCATGAACCGCTTGATCGAGTAGATCGTGCGGGTCGGATTCGTCACCGCCTGCCGCTTGGCCGGTTCGCCAACGAGCGTCTCGCCCCGGTCGTTGAACGCCACAACGCTCGGAGTGAGGCGGTTGCCTTCGGCATTCGCGATCACCTTGGGCTCGTTGCCTTCCATGATGGAGACAACCGAGTTGGTGGTGCCGAGATCGATCCCGATGATTTTTTCGCCTTGAGCCATTTGTGTCGCTCCCCGTGAACTGCCTGCCGCGGAATAGTGAGGTTGAGTCGATTGGGCCGGGAACATCCGCCCTCTGGCGGCCCGGCCCGCAACTGTTCCCGGCTGCTGCCGGGACCGTCCTGTGTTTGTACAGGCCCCTCTTATGCAAACATCGTGCCAGAACCCAGGAAGCCCTGCGAGAACGGACGCAAGATGTTTTCCAGTATATGGTTGTGGTGCATTCGCGCGAGGTCGCGGGACATTCGGCGAGGCAATCTCCGGCTGACTTCTGCCAAATTGGCACGGGTGGAACTTGGTTGACACCGTTTCGCGAGGCTACTACAAGACAGCCGGGGCGTCCGGAGCGGCGGCGGACCGGCCCCGCCTTCGCGTCGCGACCGATCGCGATCGCGTTCTGCCCTTGTCGCCGGCTCCCCGTTCACTCTTCCCGCGATCGCAGTGGCGGACTATGGCGAAATCGAAAGCGAAAGCAAAAACAAGCAGTGGTGGCGGTTCGGCGGCCGACCTGCCACGACGTCTCGAAAGACTCGACCGGGAACTCGTGACGCTCGCTAACGAGCGTGCCCGATGCGCGGCGCAACTGGCGACATGGCGGACAGAGTCGAACTTACCGGCAGTGGATTTCGCGGCGGAGGAATCGCAAGTCACTACGGCGTTGGCCGGAGCCGACGGCCCGCTGTCGGTCGAGTCGCTCCGCGCCATGCTGCGGGAGTTGCAGAGTGGCTGTCGGGCGCTTGTCAAACACATTCGAGTGGCATTTCTGGGACCGCGGTACAGCTATAGCCACCAGGCCGCCGGTTCGTTCTTCGGGTCCAACGTCGAGTTGATTCCTGTTGGCACGATCGCGGCGGTGTTTGGGGAACTCACGCGGGGACACGCCGATTTCGGGTTGGTTCCGCTGGAAAACTCGACCGACGGCCGCGTCGCCGACACGCTGGACATGTTCACTCGCTTTCCGATCCGGATATGCGGCGAGGTGCCGTTGCGGATCCACCACAATTTGCTGGCCAAGTGTCCGCGCAGCGAGATCAGCGAGGTCTATAGCAAACCGCAAGCGCTGTCTCAGTGCCGCGAATGGCTGGCGAAGCAGTTGCCGGCGGCTCGGCTGGTGGAAATCACGAGCACAGCGGCGGCCGCGCAGGTGGCGGTCGACAAACCCGGCGCGGCGGCCGTAGCGAGTATCCAGGCGGCAACGCATTATGGATTAACGGTGGTCGCGGCCAACATTGAAGACAAGGCGAACAACCTGACTCGGTTTGCCGTGATCGGCGGGGCTGAAGTTCCCAAACGCACGGGCCGAGACAAAACGTCACTCATGTTCGAGCTGCCGCACCGGCCCGGAGCGCTTGCCGACGCCATGCTCGTGTTCAAGAAGAACCGGCTGAATCTGACGTGGATCGAGTCGTTCCCGTCGCCGGCCGCTCCGAACGAGTATCACTTCTTCGCGGAGTTCGAAGGGCATCAAGCCGACGCCAGCCCGCGCCGCGCCATCGAGTCGTTGCGACGGCGGTGCGTGCGGCTGGAAGTCCTCGGCTCTTATCCCCGCGGAACTATTATCGAGTAAGCCCTATCAGGAACGGATGCCAGGCGATCCGGAGCCGAGGGCGGTTTGCACTCGGCATGGACGCAACTCGCGAACACCTGACTGCTTGGCAGATACGCGGAATCGCGGCGGGAGGCTCGCGGTACACCGTGACTACCGCCGAGCGAAGGCGACCTCAAAGCCAGCCAACCGATCAGTCCCGCAGTGGCGACCCGCCCCCAACCCGCAGCATCATTTACCGCCGCATCGTTTACCGCCGAGCCGAAGGCGACGGCCGGGCCAATCCAGCCGATCAGACCCGAAGTGGCCAATTACGCCTCAGTCGCGCCGCATCGATTACCGCAAGTCGTTTGCCGCCGAGCCGAAGGCGACGGCCGGGCCAACCCAGCCGATCAGACCCGAAGTGGCCAATTACGCCTCAGTCGCGCCGCATCGATTACCGCAAGTCGTTTGCCGCCGGGTTG
>CAIXSC010000097.1 GCA_903921945.1 uncultured Planctomycetaceae bacterium | reverse complement strand
TTCGCTGGCCTTCCCCGAATTGGGCGGGCCTCCGCTGGCCTTCCCTGCGTTCGAGCCACCGTCTGCGTTCGAGCCACCGTCTGCGATCGGGCCACCGTCTGCGATCGGGCGACCCTCCACAAACTGGCTAGGGGCAGCGGTTTCGCCAACGTCCGCCATGACGCGGGGGACCGTGGCCACAGACGGTCGATGCTCGCGTCGTTCACCCCGGTTTTCTTCGCGTCGTTCTTCTCTGTTGTCTCCGTGGCTTTTTCCGCGTTCGCTCACCGCCGGCGTCGTTGACTGCGCAGGCTCGGCTGGACGCGTCGAAATACCTGGCCGCATGGAAATAGCGGGGCGCGGCGCTTCGGCTGGACGCACGGGCACCGCCGGTCGCGCGGCCTCGACAGCCCGAGCGGCCTCGACAGCCCGAGCGGCCTCGACAGCCCGAGCAGCCTCGACAGCCCGAGCAGCCTCGATGTCCCGCATTGCCTCGCTGGCCCGCATTGCCTCGCTGGCCCGGGCGGCCCCGCTGTCCGGTGCCGCCTCGACTGGACGGGAGGCGGTCATGGGCCTTGTCGCCGGGACTTGTCGCGAGGCGGCTGGCGGCAAGTTCGCAAAAGTGAAATGGGGCGCGGGCGGGCCTGAGTTTGAAACCGGCGCGGCTTCGATCGCGTTCCCCGGAATCGGCTGTCGGATGGTGTTGGGAGCGCGTCCTGAGTTGGCTACGGTTCCACTGGCCATCACCGGGCACTGATGAAAGTCGGGAATGCGCGCGATCACGGCGACTCGATAATACGGTTCGGTGCCCGCCGTCCCATTCGCCGCTGGCGGCGCGGGGGCCGCTGGCGAGGCGGGCGGCGCGACGCGACGAACGGCGGCGCGAGGAGCGCCAGGCGCTGCGCGATTCGGCGAAGCCTGGGTAGTCCGAGAGGATTGTGTGGTATAGGCCATGGCATTCCCTCGCCAAGGAGCGAACCTGAATCCCGCCGACGGGGCGATTCCCGGTTGTTATCGGTTCCGGTCGTGCGGTTCTTGAGCTTTACGTGGACTTTGCCGAATAACTTGACCCGGCGGGATTGGCGGGCGGTTGCGGCGGTCGATGACCGGCCATCGCGGCCGGTCGGACGTTGGCTATTCGGAGTTGGGTCGAGGGGTTAACATTCGGGGGCTTGGGGTTGCAAGTTCCGTATGTCGGCGTGGGGTCAGGTCGCCGCGACGCGTTTCCAGGCCATCACAACTTCCTACCTGCTAAACGTTTGGGAAACGATTTCGCCCATGAGCCTCTCTTCCGCCGCGATGCTCGAGGAATTGCTCGACAAACGGATCCTGGTGCTCGACGGAGCCATGGGCACGATGATCCAAGCGCTTCGGCTGGACGACGCCGCGGTGCGCGGCGCGCGGTTTCGCGACCATCCGAAAGATCTGAGTCGTTTTTCCGACATTCTCTGCCTCACCTGCCCTGACCAGATTACGGAGATTCACCGCAAGTATCTGGAAGCGGGCGCGGATATCGTCGAAACGAACACCTTTGGCGCCAGTTCGATCGGGATGGATGAATTCGCCTTGGCTCCCGAACTGGTCCGCGAGATCAATTTGGCGGCGGCGAAATGCGCGCGGCGGGCCGTCGAACTGCTGGGGCGCTCAGGCGACAAACGACCGCGGTTCGTGGCCGGTTCCATCGGTCCCACCGCGAAACAGATGACCATCTCGACGAAGGTCGACGATCCCAGTTATCGCGCGGTGACCTACGAGCAGATGGTCGAGTCGTATTACGAACAGGTGGCCGCGTTGCTGGATGGCGGTGTCGATCTGTTGTTGCCGGAGACCGTGATCGACACGTTGAATTTGAAGGCCTGCCTGTTCGCGATCGCGAAATGCTTCGAGGATCGCGGCACGCGGGTGCCCGTGGTTGTCTCGGGCACCTTCAACCAAGCGGGGGTGACGTTCGTTTCCAGCCAGTCGGTCGAGGCTTTTTGGAATTCGGTTTCCCATTTCCCGCTGTTGGCGGTTGGCATGAATTGCGCACTGGGGCCGGAGCTCATGCGGCCGCACCTGGAAGAGCTCTCGCAGGTTTCCACCACTCGCATTAGTTGCTATCCGAACGCCGGCCTGCCCAACGAAATGGGCCAGTACGATTTGGGACCGGAGCGGATGGCGGAGATGGTTGGCGAATTCGCCCGCAATGGCTGGCTGAACATCGTCGGCGGTTGCTGCGGCACCACACCGGCGCATATTCGGGCGATCGCGGACCGGGTCGCGAACATCAAGCCGCATCGCCCTCACGCGACGTCGCCGTGGTTGCGGCTCAGCGGTACCCTGCCGTTCGCGATGCGGCCGGAAACCACCTTCACGATGGTCGGCGAACGCACGAACGTCACGGGTTCGCGAGCGTTCGCCAACCTGGTGCGCAACGGCAAGTACGAGGAGGCGGTCGAGATCGCGCGGCAGCAGGTGGCCAACGGCGCGTCGATCATCGACATCAACATGGACGACGCGCTCCTGGACGGGCCAGCCGCCATGACGAAGTTCCTGAATCTGCTGGCGGGCGAACGCGAGGTGGCGCAGGTCCCCGTGATGATCGACAGTTCCCGCTGGGAAGTGCTCGAAGCGGGCCTGCGCTGCGTCCAGGGCAAAGCGATCGTCAATTCGCTGAGTTTGAAGGATGGCGAGGACGAGTTTTTAAGGCGGGCGCGGTTGGTGCGTCGCTACGGCGCGGCGGCCGTTGTCATGGCGTTCGACGAAGGCGGACAAGCCGTCGAGGCGGACCACAAGGTGCGGATCTGCCAGCGAGCCTACAAGCTGTTGACCGAGCGGGCTGGGTTTCCGGCGGAAGACATCATTTTCGACCCCAACATTCTCACGGTCGCGACGGGCATCGAAGAGCACAACGATTACGCCTTGCACTTCATCGAGGCGACTCGGCGGATCAAACAAACCTGCCCCGGAGCGCGGGTCAGCGGCGGCGTGAGCAATATTTCGTTTTCGTTCCGCGGCAACGATTTGGTGCGCGAGGCGATGCATGCGGCGTTCCTGTACCACGCGATTCGCGCGGGGCTGGACATGGGCATCGTCAACGCCGGCCAACTCGCGGTGTACGAGGAGATTCCGGCCGAGCTCCGGGACCGAGTCGAGGACGTGCTTCTGAACCGCCGCTCCGACGCCACCGAGCGGCTGATCGAGTACGCGGCGCAGGTGAAGGGCAAGGGCAAGGCGGCAGCGGGCGAGGATTTGGCATGGCGGGAAGAGCCGCTGGAAAAGCGACTGCAGCACGCGCTGCTGCAAGGCGTTGACCGGTTTCTGGAGCCCGACTTGGAAGAAGCCCGGGCCAAGTTCGGACGTTGCTTGCGGATCATCGAAGGGCCGTTGATGGACGGCATGTCCGTCGTGGGCGACTTGTTCGGGGCAGGCAAAATGTTCCTGCCGCAGGTCGTGAAGTCGGCGCGCGTCATGAAGAAAGCGGTCGCGTTCTTGCTGCCGCACATGGAGCGGGAGAAAGCGGAGGCGGGGGAAACGGCCCAAAAGGCCCGCGGCAAAGTGCTCCTGGCCACCGTGAAGGGCGACGTCCACGACATCGGCAAAAACATTGTCGGGGTGGTGCTCGGCTGCAACAACTTCGAAGTGCTTGACCTGGGCGTCATGGTGCCGTGCGAAAAAATCCTGCAGACCGCGATCGCCGAAAGCGTCGACATCATCGGGCTTTCGGGACTCATCACTCCCAGTCTCGATGAGATGGTGCATGTGGCAAAGGAAATGGAACGGCTGGGGATCGAACGGCCGCTCTTGATTGGCGGAGCGACCACGAGCGCCAAACATACGGCGGTAAAAATCGCTCCGAAGTTCCGCCAACCCGTGGTCCACGTGCTCGACGCCTCCCGGAGCGTCGGCGTGGTCGAGAAGTTGTTAAGCGGCACGCTCCGCGGAGACTTCGTTCGCGAAAACCTACGGCTTCAGCGGCAATTGGTGGAATCGTACGAGAAGCGGCAGGTGACGCTCGCGCCCTACGCCGAAGCGCGGGCGAAGGCGTTTCGTACCGACTGGAATTCGGTGCGGATCGACCGGCCGTCGTTCCTGGGGCCCCGAGTCGTCCGGGATATTCCGCTCGAATCGCTCGCCCCGTTTATCGATTGGTCGCCGTTTTTCTCGTCGTGGGAGCTGAAAGGCAAGTTCCCGCGGATCTTCGACGACCCGACCGTCGGGGCCCACGCCCGCGAACTTTACGACGACGCTCGCCAACTGCTCGATCGCGTCGCCGGGGACCGGTCGCTTCGCGCCCACGCGGTATACGGTTTTTGGCCTGCGGCGGCCGACGGGGACGATGTCGTCGTCTACACCGACGAGCGCCGCGAACATGAACTGGTTCGATTCTTCATGCTGCGTCAGCAGTGGCAGCGTCCCGGGCAAAACGATTTCCGATCGCTGGCGGATTACATCGCCCCGCGGGACTCGGGACGCCAGGATTACCTGGGCGCGTTCGCGGTAACGGCCGGTGATGGGGCGGACGAATTGGCGGCGTCGTTCGCCAACCAACACGACGACTACCAAGCGATCCTGGTCAAGTCGTTGGCGGACCGCTTGGCGGAAGCGGCGGCGGAATGGCTGCACAAACAAGCTCGCGACGAATGGGGCTACGGCCGCGAGGAACAACTCTCGGCCGAGGACTTGATCGACGAGCGATACCGAGGGATTCGTCCCGCGCACGGATACCCCGCTTGCCCCGACCACACCGAGAAGCGGACGCTGTTCCAGCTTTTGGACGCGCCGGGACGCATCGGCGTTCGTTTAACTGAATCGTTCGCGATGTATCCGGCGGCCAGTGTGAGCGGATTGTATTTTGCGCATCCGGAAGCCCGCTACTTCGCGGTCGACCGGCTTGGGCGGGATCAGGTCGAAGATTACGCGCGGCGCAAGGGCGAAAGCTTGTCGGCGGCGGAGCGTTGGCTGTCTCCTAATTTGGGCTACGAAGTCTAACGGCGATCGGCCGGGGCGCCGCTTCGCGGACGATCGTTTTTCGCTACTCGCGAAATCGCGCGAGGGAGGTTAGACTTGGAAATCGTCGTCCCCCGAGCCGCCTGCGTTCTAGTGGCCCATTGAAAGCGCCCATGTCGGACTCTTTGACGCTGAAACAGTTTTGCCAGCGACTCGTCGAGAGCGGCCTGATGACGGCTGACGACGTAATCGCTTTTCGCAACACGTTTCCGCCTCCAATCCGTCCAGCCTCGACGGACGACATGGTCAAGCGACTGATCGAGCGGCAAAAGCTGACGCCGTTCCAGGCACAGGCGTTGATCACGGGACGGCCGACCCATCTGGTTCTGGGCAACAACGTGTTGCTGGAAAAGATTGGTGAAGGCGGGATGGGCGAGGTATTCAAGGCGATGCATCGCCGGATGCGTCGGCTTGTCTGCATCAAGATTCTGCGGCCGACGCTGGTGAATTCGCAGTACGCGGTCCGGCGGTTCCAGCGGGAAGTGCGGGCGGCAGCGCAGTTGTCGCATCCCAACATCGTCACGGCCTTCGACGCGGACGAGGAAAAGGGCACGCACTTTCTGGTGATGGAGTACGTCGAGGGCCAGGATTTAGGGTCGCTCGTCGCGCGGCAAGGCGCGTTGCCGGTAAGCGACGTGGTGCGGTACATCGCCCAGGCGGCTGTCGGCCTCGAATACGCCCACGCCAAAGGCATCGTCCATCGCGATATCAAGCCGAGCAATCTGCTGCTGGATGAACGCGGCACAGTGAAGATCCTCGACATGGGCTTGGCCCGGATCGACGAGCCCGAAGGACCGAAGACCGAGGGTCAACAGGAATTCGACACCAACGATTCGCTGACGCGCGAAAACCAGATCGTGGGCACGGTCGAGTACATGTCGCCGGAACAGGCGGACGACACCAATCGAGTCGATCGGCGATCGGACATCTACAGCCTCGGCTGCACGATGTACCGCCTGCTGATCGGCACGCCGCCCTATCAAGCGGAAACGCCGATCAAGGTTTTGATGGCCCACCGATTGAAGGCGATCCCGTCCTTGCGAGCAGCGCGACCGGAAGTTCCCGAAGAACTGGAAGCCATCTATCAAAAGATGATGGCCAAGTCCCAGTCGGAACGCTATCAGTCGATGGCCGAGGTGCTGCGGGCGCTCGCTCCGCTCGTCAGCGACACGGGCATCCTCGCCAGCGTCACGCTCGCCCAGCCCAGCCAACCGTCATCGGACACCGGCGGACAGTCGATGACCCCGACGCGAACGCTGACCTGGGTCGGCGACGCCCAGCACGGATCGACATCGGCGATTAACGAGGGGCATGGCTCCAGCGGCGGATCGAGCGGCGGCTCCAAAGGCGGTTCCGGCGGATCGAAAGGCGGGATCGGTGAATCTTTGGGCCCGCCCGAGTCGGGCTCGGAACGCGATCTGCCGGCCAACGCCCAGCGTCCCGATTCGCGGGAATTACGCCGGATCGGCAAAACGGGTGAAACGGAAACGCTGGCGGTTGGCGTCGATTTGGGGACCACCTACTCCGTCGTCGCCGCGCTCGATCGCCATGGCCGTCCCCACGCCATTTTGAACACGGAAGGCGACGTGATCACGCCGAGCTTCGTGCTTTTCGACGGCGATGAAGTCGTCGTCGGCAAGGAAGCGGTCAAAGCGTTGTCGGTCGAAGCCGACCATGTGGTGGAAAGCGCGAAGCGCGAACTGGGAAGCCGACTCTTCCGGAAATCGATCGCCGGTCAAACCTACCCGCCGGAAGTGCTCGAAGCCTACGTCCTCAACAAGCTTCGCCAAGACGCGAGTCGACTGATCGGCGAGATCCGCAAGGTTGTGATTACGGTCCCCGCCTACTTTGACGAGAATCGGCGCAAGGCGACCCAAGACGCAGGCTACATGGCCGGCTTCGAGGTGATGGACATCTTGAACGAGCCGACGGCGGCGGCGCTGGCGTTCGGATTCCAACGCGGTTATTTCCGCCCGGAACTGGCCCGCGAGGAACTCGAACGGATTCTCGTTTACGACCTGGGCGGCGGCACGTTTGACGTGACCGTCATGGAAATCCGCGGCACCGCCTTCAACACGCTGGCGACCGATGGCGACGTGCAATTGGGTGGCCGCGACTGGGACCAGCGGCTGGTCGACTATGTCGCCGAGCAGTTTATGGCTCGTCATGGCCTCGACCCGCGGGAAGACTCGAATGTCGTCGGCCGCTTGTGGCGGGATTGCGAAGAAGCGAAACGCACGTTGTCGGCGCGTCAAAAGGCTTCCGTCGTCTGCGACTTCAAGGCTTTATCGCTGCGGGTCGAAATCACCCGGACGATGTTCCAGGAGATGACGTACGATCTGGTCGAGCGGACAGCGTTCACGACCAAGCAGGCCGTGGCGGCCGCGGGCCTAACCTGGGCCGATGTCGACCGCGTCCTGCTGGTCGGCGGAGCGACCCGGATGCCGGCGATCGTCGACATGCTCAAGAAGATTTCCGGCCGCGATCCGGACAATTCCGTCGCGCCCGACGAGGCCGTGGCGCACGGCGCGGCGCTGCACGCCGGATTGGTCTTGGCGAAACGCCGCGGCGAAAAGGGCGCCTTCAGCATCCGCAACGTCAATTCGCACAGCCTCGGCATTGTCGGCACGGATCGGAAAACGGGCCGGAAACAAAACGCCGTGGTGATCCCCCGCAACACGCCGTTGCCCGTCGTCGCCAAACGCGTATTCCGCACTCACAAGCCCAACCAGTCCTCGCTCCACCTGCAGATCGTCGAAGGCGAAAGCAGTTCCCCTGAAGAGTGCTCGGCGATCGGCAAATGCTCGATCCGCGGCCTGCCGCCCAACCTGCCCGCTCAAACGCCGCTGGAGATCCGGTTCCACTACGCGGAGAATGGCCGGCTGACGATCAGCGTGTTGGTGCCGGGCCAAGATCAGCCACTGCGGCAGGAAATCACCCGCGAGCAAGGCCTATCCCGCGAGGAACTTGACCAATGGCGCCTGCGGATCAGCGGCTTGCCAGCGGAATCCGAGTCGAGCGTGATGGGCAGTGCGAACTGAGCACGACAATCTGGCAATCGACACCATTCAGACACCGCGATCCCGCGATCCCGCGTTACACCGTTTAAGGAGAAAGCAACGATGACGCAGTACGAGGCGGCCCGCGCCGGCCAAATCACCCCGGAAATGGAGTTCGTGGCGAGACGCGAAGGCATGGCTCCCGAGCGGATCCGCGAGGAGGTGGCCGCCGGCCGGCTCGTCATCCCCGCCAACAAAGTCCACCTCCAAGGCCGGCTCGAACCGATGGGCATCGGGATCGCCGTTGCGTGCAAAATCAACGCCAACATCGGTAACTCGGCGGTCACGAGCAACGTCGACGAAGAACTCGAGAAACTCCACACGGCGGTGCATTTCGGCGCCGATACGGTGATGGATCTGTCAACGGGCAAAGACATCGACCGGATTCGCGCCCAAATCATCCAAGCGTCGCCGGTGCCGATCGGAACCGTCCCGATCTACCAAATGCTCGAAGAATTGGGCGGCAACATCGAGGATATGCGTCCGCAGCATTTCCTCGACATGGTCGAGCATCAAGCCAAGCAGGGCGTCGACTACATGACGGTCCACTGCGGCGTTCTGCTTGAACACCTGCACCTAACCACCGGCCGGGTCACCGGCATCGTGAGCCGCGGCGGATCGCTGATCGCCAAATGGATGATGGCCCACCGCAAACAGAATCCGCTCTACGAACACTTCGACGATCTGTGCGCCATCATGCGGCAGTACGACGTGACCTGGAGCCTCGGCGATGGCCTGCGTCCCGGCTCGATCGCCGACGCCAGCGACGCGGCCCAGTTCGCGGAACTCGACGCGCTGGGAGAACTGGTCGAACGCAGCCGGGCCCAAGGAACGCAGTGCATGGTCGAGGGTCCGGGACATGTCCCGATGGATCAGATCGACATGAACATCAAACGCCAAATCGATGTCTGCAAGGGAGCCCCGTTCTACGTCCTCGGACCGCTCGTCACCGACATCGCCCCGGGTTATGACCACATCACCAGCGCCATCGGCGCGGCGCTCGCTGGCTGGAGCGGCGCGGCGATGCTCTGCTACGTGACGCCGAAAGAGCATCTCGGCCTGCCGAATCGCGAAGACGTCAAACAGGGTGTGATCGCCTACAAGATCGCCGCCCACGCCGCCGATCTGGCTCGCCATCGCCCAGGGGCCCGCGATCGCGACGACGCGCTCAGCAGGGCGCGCTTCGCGTTCGATTGGAACGAGCAATTCCGCCTCTCGCTCGATCCGCAAACCGCCAAGGCCTATCACGACGAGACGCTGCCGCAGGACACTTTCAAGAGCGCTCACTTCTGCAGCATGTGCGGACCGAAGTACTGCTCGATGCGGATCACCGAAGACATCCGCAAGATGACGGCCGATGGCCAACTGGTCGCGGACTCGGAGGCGCCGGATCTCCACGGGCACGGGACCGCCACTGCGTCCTCCACGACGGTCGCGCTGAATGCGTCAGCAAACGCCGACTCGGCGAGCGGCGCTGCCAACGCGACGCTTG